>CAJXLX010000025.1 GCA_913056335.1 uncultured Rhodothermaceae bacterium | reverse complement strand
AGGGGAGTGACGGCATGATGCCGTCCGCAGACCCGACCCGCCTGCACCGCGCGCGCGAGCTGCGAAGCCGAGCGCTTCGACGGCGAAGGGCCGGTGCCCATCTCGCTCGAAGTCGACATTGCCGAGGAACTCAACGTAACCCTGGGCGATGAGCTCACCTTCAACGTGCAGGGCGTGCCCATGACCACCGAGGTGCGCAGCCTGCGCCGCGTGGACTGGCAGCGCATTGGCACCAATTTCTTTGTGGTGTTTCCGCCCGGCGTGCTCGAAGACGCCCCGCAGATCTACGCCATGCTCAGCCGCACCGAAAGCAGCGACCAGGCCGCCAGCGTCCAGAATGACGTCGTAAGCGCGTTTCCCAACGTATCCATTATCGACCTGACGCTGGTGTTGCGTACGGCGCAAGATCTGTTTTCAAAGCTCGGCTACGTCATCCGCGTAATGGCGCTCTTCAGCGTACTTACCGGGCTCTTGGTGCTCATGGGCACGTTGCTGGTAAACCGGTATCAGCGGGCGGAGGAAAGCGTGCTCCTCAAAACGCTGGGCGCATCGCGGGCTACGGTGCTCAAGATTCTGGCGGTGGAATATCTGCTCCTGGGCGCGCTGGCCACTGCCGCGGGCATCGGGCTGGCCGTTGGCGCTGGTGGACTGCTTGCGTATTTTGTCTTCGACAGTGCGATAGCCGTGGCGTGGAGCGACCTGGCCCTTACCTTCGTTGTAATCGTAGCGCTGGTGCTTGGCCTGGGGCTCTTCAACAGCCGCAGCCTGTACGACCAGTCGCCGCGTGCTGTGTTGAACGCAGAAGCCTGACACGGAGTGCTCCAGATTGCACGATCAGGCATTTGTGCGCTGGAGATGCCAAGCGTAGTGTCCCCTTGCTGGGGCTCCCCAATTCAAAAGCGCTTTCAATAACAACGTGCCGCTATGCTCGAACACACCTTTACGTGTCCGTATTGCTGGGAAACACTAACCGAGCAGGTCGATCCGGTACAGGGCACGCACGAGTACGTTGTTGACTGCTGGGTGTGCTGTCGGCCTATCCAGGTTCGGGCGACGGTGCAGAACGGACAGATTGTCGCGTTCACTGCACAACCGGCCAGTGGCCACCGATGAGTTCAGCATGCAGGTAGGTGCTATTGACACCGACCCCCCCGTGCACCCACGCATCCCCCTGAATCCGCCGCGTTTTTTGCACTGATTCCCCTCTGTTCCTCTTATGCCCGATACCCAAACCCAACTGGCCCCTGAAGCGGTGCAACGCCGTGTCGATGACGTGCGTGAGCGCATGTCGCAAGCCTGCGAGCGTGCCGGACGGTCGATCGACGAGATTACGCTTGTGGCTGTGTCGAAGACGTTCCCCATGCAAGCAATCGAATCCGGCGTGGCGGCAGGGCTCACCCACTTCGGTGAGAACCGAGCCCGCGCGCTGCGCGACCGTGTAGAGAAGCGTCCGGGCCAGTGGAAAGGCGGTGATGTGTGCTGGCACATGATCGGGCATCTGCAAACCAACAAAGCCAAGTTCGTGGCCCGCCATGCCGACCGGTTCGAAGCGCTCGATAGCCCGCGCCTGGCCGAAGAGCTGAACAAGCGGGCCGGGAAGAACGACCGCGTGCTGCCATGCTTTGTGCAGGTGAACATCAGCGGGGCCGACCAGAAGTACGGCCTACCACCCGACGAACTTCACGATTTTCTGGATACGTGCGCGCAGTACGACCATCTCCACATTGACGGACTGATGGGGATGGCCTCGTTCGTGGACGATTCTGAAACGGTGCGTTCCGAATTTGCCCACCTGCGTACATTGGCCAGCACCTACACAAGCAGCACGCCCAACGTGGCGCTTGAAGAACTTTCGATGGGCATGAGCAACGACTTTGAAGTCGCAATTGAAGAGGGAAGCACAATGGTGCGCATTGGGAGCGCGATCTTTGGGCCGCGGTCGTAGCAACGAATGCCACCCCAAAAGGCGTTTGGATGCGAAGGGCGCCCGTACTGTATCAGGGAGGTGGCAAGATTCATATGGAGCGCACCGTGTATGTAGAATGAGCGAAACAGAGGCGGCCCTCCATCGTGAAACCGGTGTAACATGCATCACGCACCCCCCCTCTGATTCAACGAGTGCTTTCGTCCAGCGTGCTGCTGCATGCGTCGCATGCCTTTTGCATCTACAACTATGCACCTTCAGAAGCAGGTACGGCCGCAAGATCGGACGTTTCGGTACTCACGGTCTTTTCCACACCCACAGTTCAGCATATGAAGCTCACACCCCTTGACATCCGAAAACAAGACTTCGACCGTAGTCTGCGCGGATACAGCGTAGAGGAGGTGGAAAGCTTCCTGGAAATGGTCGCCGACCAGTGGGAAGAGCTGGAGAGCGAAGCGCGCCGCGCCAAGAGCCGCGCGGAAGAGCTGGAGCAGCAGATGTCGCACGTTGAAAAGGTCGAAGATGCGCTGCAAGAAGCGCTCTCGGCTACGCGCGAGAACGCCGAACAGCATCTGAGCAACGCGCGCGACAAAGCCGAAAACATTGTGGCAAAGGCCGAGGCGAAAGCTGAGCGCATGACCACCGAGGCTGAAAAAGAGCGCAATGCCATCCAGCAAGAGGTGCACACGCTGGAACAGCGGCAGCAGCGCATTGCCTCGCGGCTGAGTGCCTTCCTGAAGTCGGAGCTCGAAATGCTCTCGGCATACAAAGAGGGCGACCGCTTCGAGGAGGCGCCGGCCCGCCCGCAAGCAACGGCGCCACCCGAGGAGGCCGCGCCTGAGGAGGCCCCGCCCGAGATGGGGACGCTCGACACCTTGGTCGACAGCGACATGGCCACGGAAGACGACGCATCGAAGTCTCCATCCAGTGCTCCAGCGTCGGGATCCAAAACCACGGATACGCCCACCCCATCTGATCTCGGGGTCGGAGAGGAGGCCGCTGCCGCCGAAACCACGAGCGAAACCGCTTCATCCAGCGAAACCGAGTCCAGCAAGGCTGCGGCTGATGCCAGCGAGCAAGACGACGCGCCCAAGAGCGGGTCAACAGCGAAGGATGTAATGGCAGAGGTTGGCCAGATGCTCGGCGGCCAGGCCAGTGCGAAAAGCGACGCCCCCGATGATACGGCCGACACATCGGCTAACCAAGCAGCATCTACCAGCGCGGGCAAGTCGGCTGACGATCCAGAAGCAACCGACGAGTTCGACTTCTCGGATCTGCTTGGCGAGGCAGAAGAAAGCGAAGCAGCGCAGAGCGAACCCGACGAGCCGGCCACCACAGACTTCGCCTCGATGTTTGAGGGCGGCGAAGAGCAGCCGGAGGACGCCACCGAAGAGTTTGAAGCTCCGGCTCCTGTCGATGTTGACCAGGATGACGACGACGAAGATGACGACCTGGAGCGCGCCATGCGTTCGCTCTTCCCGGTCCTCGAAGAAAAAACCGGCGGCAAGAAGTCATCAACGACGTCACAGAGTACGCAAGAGCCTGCGGACACGACCTCGCTCGACACCAGCACATCATCCCAGGCCGCTCCCAGCGAGTCGCAGTTTGAGGCGATTAAGCGCGATGTGCAGCAGCGCGAATCGAAACAGAAAAGCAGCACGAAAGAGAAAAAATCGAAGCCAGTCGACGACGAAGACGAGGCCTCGACCGAAGAGATCGAAAAGATCTGGAGCATTCTTGAAGACATGGACTGATTCGGCAGGCGTGGCGCCCGGTACGAGTTGCATGTCTCGCCGGTATTTGCAAGCATAGAGAGGGCGGCGCGCTCCATTGCGCTGCCCTCTTTTTTGCATGGTTGTTCACCCACGGCTTTTCACCCACGGCTCCCTACGTATGGCAGATTCTGTTCTTGCGCCTGACACCCGCCTTGCCCACGTTAACGCAGCAGCCGATGTACTGCGGACTACGCTACCCGACATACCGCACATTGGGCTGCTCACTGGGGCCGGAACAGCGTTGCTTGCTGATGCCCTTTCGGAAACGACCACGGTGCCGTTTGCCGAGGTCCCGCACGTGCCCACCGCCGAGAGCGGACCCGACCGTGCGTTCGTAACCGGTACGCTACATGGCCACAGCGTGCTGGCGGTGCCCGAGCCGCTGCATCTGTACGATGGCCTCTCAGCGCGTGAGGTGGCACTGCCGGTCCGCATTATGGGGGCGCTGGGCATTGACCTGCTGATTGGGGCAACCACTGCGGGCGGCGTAAATCCGCACTACGCGCCCGGCGATGTGATGCTGCTGAGCGACCACATCAACCTGCAGGGCGCAAATCCGCTTGAAGGGCCCAATGTGGATGCGTGGGGGCCGCGCTTTCCCGACATGAGCGCGCCCTACAACGCCGACCTGCGCACCGCCGCCCACGAGGCCGCCACCCGCGCTGAAACGCGCCTGCACGACGGCATCTACCTGGGCGTGCCAGGGCCCAACCTGCAAACAAAAGCCGAGTACCGGTTCATGCAGCATATTGGGGCGGATGCAGTGGGCACCGGACTCATCTCCGAAATTATCGCAGCACGCCACATGGGGCTGCGCGTGCTGGGAGCCGCTGTCATCACCGACGCCTGCTTCGCCGATACCATGCAGCCCACCGCGCCGAGTGACGTTGCCACAGCGGCGGAGACGGGACGTAGGCGCCTGGCCCGCGTGCTGGCACAACTGCTGCCCACCCTGTAAGCTGATTCCGGCGGCCTCACGTCCAGACACCATGGTGCTGGACGCCGCCCTGTTCGTTCTGTTTGGATTGTCTGCTGATTTCATGAGTCACTTCACACCCATCGACCGCCTTTCGCTTCCCGACATGGAAGAGGACCTGCTCGACTGGTGGGCCGAGCACAACGTGTTCGACCGCACCCTCTCTGAGCGCGAGGGCGCCCCGGCCTACACCTTCTACGAAGGGCCGCCTACCGCCAACGGACGCCCCGGCATCCACCACGTTATGGCGCGGTCGATTAAGGATATCTTCTGCCGTTACAAGACGATGCAGGGCTTTCAGGTGGCTCGCAAAGCCGGATGGGATACCCACGGGCTGCCTGTCGAAATTGAGATCGAGAAGCGCCTGGATCTGCAGAGCCGCGCCGACATCGAGGAGTACGGCATCGAAGCGTACAACGCCGCGTGCCGCAACAGCGTGCTCGAATACAAAGACCTGTGGGACGAGCTCACCACCCGCATGGGCTACTGGGTTGATCTCGACGACCCGTATGTCACCTTCGAGACGGACTACATCGAAACGCTCTGGTGGCTCATCAAGCAGATTCACGAAAAAGATCTGCTCTACAAAGGCTACAAGATTCAGTGGTACAGCCCCGGCTCGCACACGGTGCTCTCCTCGCACGAGGTCAGCCTGGGCTACGAGGAAACCCAGGACCCGAGCGTCTACATCCGCTTCCCGGTGCATGGGGAAGACGACACCTACTTCCTGGCCTGGACAACCACGCCGTGGACGCTCATCTCGAACACCGCGCTCGCGGTGGGGCCCGACCTGACCTATGTGCGCGTAGCCCACGACGACCCGCATCAGGGCCAGGAAACGCTCATCATGGCCAAAGAGCTGCTGGATACCGTGCTGGGCGATGAGCCGTACGAGATTCTGGACACGATGCCAGGCAGCACCCTGGTGGGCCAGACCTACGAGCCGGTGTTTCCGTACTTCAAAGACAAATTGGGGGCGGATGCGGCATGGCGTGTGGTACCTGCAGGCATCGTCTCAACGGAAGAAGGCACCGGCGTGGTGCACATGGCGCCCGCGTACGGCGAGGAGGATTACGGCGTGGCCCAGGCCCACGACCTCCCGCTTGTAAACCCCATCGACGCCGACGGTCACTTTACTGACGAGGCGCCGCTGGTCGAGGGCGAGTGGTTCAAGGATGCCGATAAGACGATTACAACCGATCTGAAGAAGCGCGGGCTGCTCTACAAGCACGAAACCTATCTGCACAACTATCCACACGACTGGCGCAAGGGCACGCCGCTCATGAGCTATCCGGTGGAAAGCTGGTTTGTGGAGACTACCGCCGTGAAAGAGCGGATGGTGGAGCTCAACAAGACTATTAACTGGCAGCCGCCGGGTGTGGGCGAGGGGCGCTTTGGCGAGTGGCTGGAGAACAACATCGACTGGGCGCTCAGCCGTCGCCGCTACTGGGGCACGCCGCTGCCCATCTGGCAGAGCGACGAAGACCCCGAGTACGTCGAAGTCATCGGCTCGATCGAGGAACTGCGCGCCAAGTGCGGCGACCAGCTGCCCGACGATAACGATGACATCGACCTGCACCGCCCGTTCGTCGACGAGCTCACCTGGCCCGCCCCCGACGATGTGGGCGGCACCATGCGCCGCGTGCCCGATCTCATTGACGTGTGGTTCGACTCGGGCGCCATGCCGTTTGCGCAGTGGCACTATCCGTTCGAGAACAAAGAGCAGTTCGAGCGTAACTTTCCTGCGGACTTCATCGCCGAGGGTGTGGACCAGACGCGGGGCTGGTTCTACACGCTGCATGCGCTGGCCACGCTCATCATGGACGGGGTGGCGTACGAGAATGTCGTGGTGAACGGCCTCGTGCTCGATGACAACGGCAACAAGATGTCGAAGTCGAAGGGCAACACGCTGGAGCCGTTCGAGGTGATCGACGAGTTCGGGGCCGACGTGGTGCGCTGGTACATGATGAGCAACACGCCGCCGTGGGAGAACATCCGCTTCTCGAAGCGCGGCCTGCGCGATCTGCGCCGCAAGTTCTTTGGCACGCTCGAAAACGTCTACAGCTTCTTTGCCACCTACGCCAACATCGACGGCTACACGTACACCGGAGAGCCGGTGCCGGTGGATGAGCGTCCTGAGCTCGACCAGTGGATCATCAGCCGCCTGCAAACGACGATCACGACCGTTACCGACGAGCTGGACGCGTATCATCCGACCAACGCCGCGCGGGCGGTGGAGCAGTTCGTAGACGACCTGTCGAACTGGTATCTGCGGCGGTCGCGGCGGCGCTTCTGGGCCTCGAAACAGTCGCAGAACGGAGCCGATGACGGGGCAACCGACGCGGTGTCGGCCTCCAACAAACAAGCCGCCTACGACACGGTGTACGAATGCCTGGAGGCCGTGTCGCGCCTGATGAGTCCGATTGCGCCCTTCTTTGGCGAGTGGCTCTTTCAGGCACTGCACGAGAGCGACGCCACACCCGCGAGCGATTCGGTGCATCTGGCAGACTTCCCCGCGCGCACCGATGCGCGCCACGACGAGGCGCTGGAGCACCGCATGGGCCTGGCGCGCACCATCTCCTCGGTGGTGCTATCGCTGCGCAACGAAGCCGAAATCAACGTGCGGCAGCCGCTGGGCCGCCTCATGGTGGTCACGGGTACCGGCGTCTCCGAAGACGTGGTGGAGCAGGTGCGCGCCATCATTCTGGACGAGGTAAACGTAAAGACCATCGAGTACGTCGACGGCTCCAGCGAAGTGGTTGAGCGCTCGGCCACGCCCAACTTCAGCCGCCTGGGTCCGCGGTTGGGTCCGCTCATGCAGCCGGTGAACAAGGCCGTGCGCGCCCTCGACGACGACGCCATTGGGCGCTACCTGGACCAAGGCTACATCGAACTGAACGTAGACGGCGAAACCGTACGCCTGGGGCCCGACGACCTGGAGATCTCCAGTGCAGGCATCGAAGGCTGGCTCGTGGAGCAGCACCGCGACGTGACGGTGGCGCTCGACACGCAGATCACCGACGACCTGCGCACTGAAGGACTGGCTCGCGAATCCGTCAAGCGCATTCAGAATCTGCGCAAAGATGCCGAGTTCGACGTTACCGACCGTATTGTAGTAACCTACGACGGCTCCGCGCCCATCCGCAGTGCAGTGAACGCCTACGCCGAGTGGATCCGGAACGAGACGTTGGCCCTGGAGTTGCAGCCTTCCAATCAGCCTACGGGCGAGGCTACCCAAACTTTCGAGATTGGAGACGAGCACTTGACCGTAGGCATCCAGCGGGTGTCGCGGATGTAGCAGGAGGCTCTGGGCCTCGAAACCAGCTGTCGTTCTGCGTCGCCGCTCCGCCTCCAGACTGTTTCGTTCCTCGTATGGATTAACTTCTATGGCTGACGACGCTACGTCTTCTTCCGACTCTGCTACTACCGACCAGGCGTCCGAGACTCCGTTTTCGGAGGAGGAGCTACAGCACTTCAAAGAGCTGATCCTGGAGCGCCGCCGCAAAGCCAAGGATGATGTGGAGCGGATGCGCAACCAGATTGAAGACGCCAAAGAACAGGCGGGCGACAATACCGCGTACAGCTTCCACATGGCGGACGCGGGTACCGATGCGATGGAGCGCGAGAAGCTGCATCTGATGATTGCGCGCCAGCAGAAGTACATCGGCTACCTCGACCGCGCGCTGGAGCGCATCAAAAATGGGACGTACGGCATCTGCAAGGTAACGGGCAAGCCCATTGCCAAAGAACGCCTGGAGGCGGTGCCCCACACCGAGATCTCGATCAAGGCGAAGAAGGAGCAGAAGAAGCAGGAGCGGCAACAGTCGTAGATCCGTTCGCTGCGCGAGTAGGGCTGCCAGGGCAGGGCTCGTTGCAGTTCATCGTTTGTTTGGTTTGTGTTGTGCGTATGCGCGTTTTTGGAATTGCTGCTTCTGTTGTTGCACTCGACCAAGCGACCAAGTGGCTGGTGCTTCAACTTATGCACCGCCACCAGTCGATCCCCCTTTTAGGCGACTGGCTGCAGTTCACGTTTACAGAGAACCCCGGCATGGCCTTTGGCATCGAGGTGGGGCCGCCTGGCACCGTCGCCGTGCTTGCCGTTCTGGCCACCGGGCTTGTCGCCTACTACATTGCGCAGGTGCGTGGCCTGTACTGGCCGTATCGGGCCAGCCTGGCCTTTATTCTGGGCGGGGCAATCGGCAACATCATCGATCGCGTGTTCTACGGCGTGTGGTTGGGATACGGCGAGCTCTTTCAGGGGCGCGTGGTCGACTTCATCCACGTGAGCCTGTGGCAAGGCTTTGTGCCGCCCGGCGTGCCGCTCATTGGCGGCAGCTACATGGAGCTATTTCCCATTTGGAATGTGGCCGATATGGCCATTGTGTGCGGCGTAGCCGGCGTGCTGTTTTTCCATAACGCATTCTACGAGGCTATGATGGCGAAAGAACAGGCCGAGGAGGGCTCCGAACAAGACGCCGCCTCTGCCGAACCCCACCGCGCAGCGTCATCACCAGCGCCTGCGTCGTCCTCTGAAGATCAGACCCCGGGCGCGCCAGATCCGCCTTCGGCGTAAGCAGTACCACCGGGCCCTGGCACACGCCCGGTGCCGCGCAACGCGTTCTGCCCTAAGTAGTGGCCTTCTTCTAAGCGGCTTCCCTCTATGTCTATCGACGCCTCGCACATCCGCAATTTCTGCATTATCGCCCATATCGACCACGGCAAAAGCACCCTGGCCGATCGGCTCCTGGAGCGTACGGGCACCATCAGCGACCGCGACCTGCAGGAGCAGACGCTCGACGACATGGACCTGGAGCGCGAGCGGGGTATCACCATCAAGAGCCACGCGGTGCGCATGCAGCACACCACCGACGCGGGCGAGACCTACACCTTCAACCTGATCGACACACCCGGCCATGTCGACTTTACGTACGAGGTGTCGCGGGCCCTTAAGGCATGCGAAGGGGCCATCCTGCTCGTAGATGCCGCCCAGGGCATCGAGGCGCAGACCATCTCGAACGCCTACCTGGCGCTGGAGCAAGACCTGGAGATCATTCCGGTCATGAACAAAGTCGACCTGCCCGTGGCGCGGCCCGACCAGGTAGCCATGTCGCTCGAAGAACTGCTGGGCGAGCCCGCTGAAGACATCATCAAGATCAGCGCCAAGACCGGCGAGGGCGTCGACGAACTGCTCGACCTTGTCATCAACCGTGTGCCTCCCCCCACCGGCGACCCCGATAAGCCGCTAAAAGCGCTCATTTTCGACTCCATCTACGACTCCTACCGCGGATCGGTCGTCTATGCGCGCGTCTTCGATGGCACGCTCAACAAGGGCGATGCGATGCGCTTTATGGCCACACATCAGGAGTACGATGCCGAAGAGCTGGGCGTGCTCCGGCTGGGACGGCAAAAGGTCGACACGCTCAAAGCTGGTGATGTGGGATACATTATCGGATCCATTAAAGACGTGTCGCACACCCGCGTCGGCGACACCATCACCCACAAGCACAACCCGGCCGATGAGGCCATTCCCGGCTTTAAGAAGGTGAAGCCGATGGTCTTCAGCGGCGTGCACCCGAGCGATACCGAAGACTTCGAAGACCTGCGCAGCGCGCTCGACAAGCTGCAACTGAACGATGCCTCGCTCACGTTTGAGCCGGAGACCTCGACCGCACTGGGCTTTGGCTTCCGGGTCGGATTCCTGGGCTTGCTGCATATGGAGATTATCCAGGAGCGCCTCGACCGCGAGTTTGGGCTCGACATCATCACCACCGTGCCCAACGTGGAGTACCGCGTGCGCGTGAGCGAGCCCGGTGACGACGACCAGGAGCTTGTCATCGTCAACAATCCCAGCGAGATGCCGCACTATGGCGACATCGACGCGGTGTTTGAGCCGTTCGTGAAAGCCGACATCATTGTGCCGTCGGAGTACATCGGCAACATCATGCAGCTCTGCGAAAACCGGCGCGGCGTGTACGTGAATCAGCGCTATCTGGATACGGAGCGCGTGAACCTGCAGTACGAGCTACCGCTGGCCGAGATCGTGTTCGACTTCTACGACAAGCTCAAAAGCGTGAGCCGCGGCTATGCCTCGCTCGACTACGAATTCATGGAGTACCGCGAGAGCGATCTGGTCAAGCTTACCGTGCTCATCGACAAAGACCCGGTCGATGCGCTCTCGACCATCGTGCACCGCGACAAAGCGTACGAGGTGGGGCGCAAGCTGGCCAAGAAGCTCAAAGAGAAGATTCCGAAGCAGCTGTTCGAGGTGCCGATTCAGGCCTCCATTGGGCGCCGTGTTGTGGCCCGCGAAACCGTCAAGGCCCAGCGCAAAGACGTTACGGCCAAGTGCTACGGCGGCGACATTACCCGCAAGCGCAAGCTGCTGGAAAAGCAAAAAGAAGGCAAGAAGCGGATGAAGCAAGTGGGCGATGTGGAAGTGCCCCAAGAGGCCTTCCTCGCCATCCTGTCGGTTGATGAGTAGAGGTTGCGCGTGAGGTACGCTATGTCTCGTTGCACCCCGCAATGCCCGCCCGTATGGAGCGCTGTGGCGCTGCTTGTCCTGATCTTGTGGATAAGCACAGGCGCTGTCGTCGTGCAGGGGCAGCACATCATCGACCGGTACCAGCAGGCCCGGCAGATGCATCTGCTCGACCAGCTCTACCCGCGCTCGCGCTACCAGGCGGCACGTCCGCAGGCGCCGCATCCGCTCGCGGTGGCCGTTGATTCGCTGCATCGTGTCGCCCCGTCGCGCACTGCCCCACCAGACTCCAATGCGTTCCCTGTTCAGCAGATACGAACGGCGCATCGCTTCGAGAAAGAGTGGCTCGACGACACCTTTGGCGATACCGAGTGGTCGTTTCTCGGCCCACAGCCGGAGCCGACTGTCTTCGATACCACCCGCACTATCGACCTGCGGGCGCGCCTGCAGGCCCACTTCGACGCTCCTACCTACACCCTGGCCGACGACCTGCAGCCCAACCGCGACGACTTCGGCCAGTTTGCCTACTGGTTCATCGTCAACGACTCCATCCCCGTGGTGGTGAGCGATGCCAACGGCCCTCGCAACCGCGGGCTTATCGTAGCCACCGAGCGGCGCTGGCGCAGCGTGCTGCCCGATGTGCGCCAAAGCGTACTCGCCCCCCTGAAAGAAACCCCCGACCGGGCTCCGTACGTTGACTACTTCTATGATTCGGTTGATGGGCGCTGGTACCGTGTCGGATACAACGGCGCACGCTTTTTCATAGAGCCTGTGGCGCGCCGACAGCTTACGCCCGGCCACCGGCCTGCGCCGCCCACACCATAGCTTCCACGCCATAGCGCCTGCACCTGCAGCACATGCGCCGCAATGATTCTTGCGACCGGTGCTGCCGCGCCCGTCAGTCCACCTTCGCACTCATTCTGCTCGACAACGCCTCTGCCCCGTGGCCGATCGCTCCTCATCCCGACGGCGTTCCCGTAACGACGCCCCTCCGCAAAAAAGCGAACTCCGCCAGTGGATCGAGGCCATTGTGGTGGCCGTGGTCGTTGTGCTGGTCATCCGCACGTTCTTCTTCGACCTGTTTCGCATTCCCACGCCCTCGATGGAGAACAACCTCCTGGTGGGCGACTACCTCTTCGTCTCCAAACTCCACTACGGCACGCGCCTGCCCATGACGCTGGCCGTGCCCTTTGGCAGTGCCTTCAGCCCCAACCTCTACCTCGACAACCCGCGCTTCCCGTACGTGCGGCTGCCCGGCTTCGGATCCGTCGAGCGGGGCGATGCCGTTGTGTTCAACCTGCCCCCCGACGATGCCCCCATCGACCGCAAGATGCACTACATCAAGCGCGTGGTGGGCATGCCCGGCGACACGCTCGCCGTCACCAACAAAGCCGTTTCCATCAACAGCGACCGGCTCTCGATGGGCCAGGGGATGCAGTACTTCTGGGTCGTGCGCAAGTCGGATGCGCGCTACCGCGTTTCGCGCTCGGAGCTCGACGAATTGAACATCTCCGCGTGGCGCGAGGGACCCAATGGCGAGATTGCACGCACCCGGGCCACCGCCGCAGCTGCCCTGCAGATTCGCGGTTGGGACTGGGTGGAGGCGGTCGAGCCGCTCATCCTGAACAACGCCAACTACGACGCCAACATGTACCCGCCCAACCAGGGGTACACGCCCGACAACTACGGGCCTATCGCCATTCCGGCAGCAGGTACGACCGTAACGCTCAACGAGGAGACCTGGCCGGTGTACGAGCCGGTGATTACGGGATACGAAGGCCGCTCGGCCCGCCCCATGACCGACTCCACCTACGCCATCGACGGCGAGGAAACGACTGAATACACGTTCGAGCAAGACTACTACTTCATGCTCGGCGACAACCGCGACGACTCCGAAGACAGCCGCTTCTGGGGCTTCGTGCCGCACGACCACATCGTGGGCAAGGCGCTGTTTACCTACTTCTCGTGGGATGCTGAATCCACCAGCCCGCGCTTCAACCGCATCCTGCGCCCCATTCAAGACGCCGAGGTCTTCGAAAATGCTCCCTACCTGCGCGATGGCGAACTCGTAGAATCTGGCGAGTAGACCGCTCTACCCGGCATGTGCTCCACATGCGTATTCGAGCACACGCGGCCTCCAACGCACAAGATGAAAACAAACCGGTGAACACTACGATCCACCCATTGATATGCCAGATACCTCGCAGACTAATTCCTCGTCTACGCCGCCTCTGCTGAGCCGAATCGGGGCCGGCATCAGCAATCTAATCGGTCGCTTCTGGGTGCTGGCCCTCGTTGTTGGCCTCATGTGGTACTTAGTTGCAGGACGGACCCCAACCGTGGAGCTGGAAAACAGAGGCACGGCCCCCGACTTTACGTTAGAGTCGGTTGAAGGAACACCCATTCAGCTTTCAGACTACCGGGGGCGTGTTGTTGTGCTTAACCTGTGGGCTACGTGGTGCGTAACGTGCAAGCAGCAGATGCCTGGTTTTGTAGAGATGCAAGATGAGTTCGAAAGCCAGGGCGTGCAGTTTATCGGTCTATCGGTAGACACCAATGGCATGGAGGTCGTGCGTCCCTTTATTGAGGAGCAGATGCCTGTAAACTACCCGATTGTCAACAGTCCGCGCGTGGCGTCGCAACAGTACGGTACGACACGCGGGGTGCCGCGTACCTACATTATCGACCGCAGCGGCACCATTCGATACGCGCATACCGGATTGTTGCTGCCTGGCGACTTTCGGCCTGTGCTACAGGCTGTTCTGCAAGAGGGAGCTGCATCTTGATTGCACACGGTTTGATTGCACACGGTGGCACACCCGCTGTTTAGCACATTCCATTCGCCCGGGGCTCCCGCACCCTGTAGAGACGCGCTATGGCGCGTCTCTAAAGAGTCAAGCACATCCCTAAGGGTTTCCCCTCACGGCGCCACCAGCTCCATATCTGGAAGCGACACTGCATCGTGCGGCAGGTTGCCGCGGTAGGAGCGCAGGTACACGAACGGCGTCTGGTGCAAGAAATTGGACACGCGGCCCGTGTACACATCCGCATAGCGCTCCACCTGACGCGCAAACAGGCTCTTGTCTTTGCCGGTGCGCATGATCGGGCCCCAGTTCTCGTTGCCCAGCTGCCCAGCTGCTTTCGCCAGCGGCGCAATCTGCTTATCCAACTCCACCAGCTCCTCCCGCAAGTCCACCATCTGGCGCTCCAGCTGCTTCGGATTGCCCTGGTCTTCGGGCCGCCCGTAGCCCTTCCGGATGCGCTGCACCCGCAGGCGCATCTGCGAATAGTCGTCTTCCAGCGCATTCTTCTGTTTCATGAGCGCGGTAAGCTCCTTCTGCTCCTCGTGGAACTGCTGAAACGCCTCAATCTCCTCTTCCAGCTCGCGCACCACCAGCGCCGTGCGCCACCGCAACACCTTCTTGGTGATGTTCACATCCACAAACAGATGGTCGCCCACGTACAAAATCTCCTCGCCGGTCAGACCCAGCGTCTCCTCCACCAGCGAGGCATTGGCGCCCACGTACACAGCATCCTCCGCGAGCGGACCGCCCGTGTGCTCACGCAGCATCCCGTCTTCTGACACCACTCGAAACGCGGGCATCCGCACCGAAAAGAAATCCGGCTTGCGCGCGCCCACAATCGAGATGTCAAAGAGATCGCTCCACGTCATCTCGCCCGGCAAGTACGGGTTAAACACGTAGTCGAGCATCGGCTGGGCGTACGACCACTCCGAGTTCGTAATGAGCAAGAGCTTGCGTCCCGCCATCTTCTGGTCAAGCAGTGCCAGCGGCATCTCCGCATCCACATCCACGAACCGCTCGGGCGAGGCCACGATTTCCTTCTTCAGGCGGCCCTCCATGTGCGCAGCATCAAGGGTCGACTGCACCTCCTCGTAGAGCGTATGATAGCTCATCGAGCCCGAGAGCTTGCCGTCGTCCATCAAGTCGACCAGCTGCATATACATGCACGCCGCCGAAATCGAAAAGAGCGTGTTCAAGAACTGCCAGCGGTCGTCGGCCAAGTCCACCAGAATGCGCTGATACGTCTGCCGCTGCATGTCAAAGTCGAGCGGCTCGGTGCCATGAAACGCGCGCTTCACATAGCCAAACCGATTGGCCTTCACCGCATTGCCGCGCTTCGTATCCAGAATGAGCCCACGAATCACCAGGTCCGGATCAAACGACAGGTCATGCACCGGCCATCCACGCTCGCTAAGCCCCTGTTTTAGATACGAATACGCCTGCTTCTCCCACTTGCGCATATGGTAGTGCACCAGCGTGTAATCCATGTCGTAGCCAATAGCGCGAATGCCGCGCAGGTTCAGGGTGCGGTTGCAAAACAAGCCGCGCGTTCCGTTGGACATAAACCGGGTGCAGATAGGAAAGAAGAACAGTCGGATTTCCTGTACGAGCCGCCGCCGCGTTTGCTTCGCCACACAGAAAGCGATTGTGTTATTCTTGCGGTACCCACTCCACGAGCCGCCACGGGGTTGTATCTCGCCGCCAAAACCCGTTGTTTGACACCAATGTCTCTTCAATCCCGCCCCCGTATGCTGCTTCGCTACTGGTCTCGCCTGCTTTCCAACTGGGTTCGCCCCCTGTTTTTGAGATGGATGCACAGGAGCGCTCCTCGCCCGCTCATCCGTACCGGACGCTCATGGATGCTGCTTGCCGTGCTGGTAGGTCTTGGTGCGGCACAGGCTGCTGCCGGGTCCGTTCATGCATCCGGGTTCAGAACGCCGCTGCCGGTCGTGGCCCCCGTGCCCGCCGTCTCCGCCGATACCACCGAATCGCCCCGCCCCACCGTCAACCACGACGGATTGCTACGCATCAACCACCCGCTGCACAGTTTCTTGGAGCGCCAGCAGACCCTGGGGCGCTTGCCACGGGCGGTGCTCTCGCACAAGCCGCTCTCACGCGGAGCCGCAGCTGCTGTCCTCGATAGCCTCGACACCCGCCGCGAGATGCTCTCGCCCGCCGAGCAGCAGCACCTCGACCGCTACCAGCGGCGCACAGGGCGTCCGGGCGCGGCCCGTGGACAGCAGTGGGGCGCCTTCGCTAACGGACACGATCTCATCAGCGTACGCGGCACGCAGTATGCCATCCAGGCCACGCCCGTTGCGTACGGCGCGGTCGGACCCGTGGCCGAGCGCAACCTATCCCGTGCGGGCAGTACCGCCTGGCAGGGCACGTTCGGCGCCCGCACGTATGGACGCCTGGGTCGCTATGTTTTCTTCGATGTGGAGGCCACCGCCACCCGCGAGCGTCCGCCCCGCCTCGCATTCAACAAGCCGGGTCGTCCCACCGCGCCGCGTCTGGGCAACGTCACACTGCGCAACACCACCTACGACTACGCCGATGTGCGCGGCGTGGTGGGCCTGCGCACGCGCTTCTTCGAGCTTCGGGCCGGACGCGACCGCAACCGCTGGGGGCCCGGCTCCGGCTCCGTGATGCTCTCCAATTACGGCCCAGCCTACAACCAGGTGCAGCTGCGTACCACGGTCGGACGCGTGCAGTACACGAACCTCTTCTCGCAGTACGCGGCCCCGGCTGGGCCCTCGGCCCCCGACGAAACGCCCGACTTCAGCCGCCGCCCGCGTAGCTACGGCGCCTCGCACCGGCTGGCGCTGCGTGTGTCCGACCGCTTTGAGCTGGGGCTGTTCGAGACGATCGTATTTGCCCCCGAGCGCGATTCTACCGTCAACCGGGGCGGATTCGACATCGCGTATCTGAACCCGATCATCTTCTTGCGCGGGGTAGAGCGCGAATTGGGCAGCCCCGATCGCGCTCTTGTGGGCATCGACGGGGCGTGGACGGTCGTGCGCGGGCTGCGCCTCTACGGGCAGTTTGTGCTCGATGAGTTCGTGGCCAGCGAAATCGGCAACCAGTGGTGGGGCAACAAGTGGGCGTGGACGCTCGGCGCGCACTGGGTGCCGCCCGCGCTGCCCAACCTGTCAGTACGTGGCGAATTTGCGCGGCTGCGTCCGCACATCTACGCGCACACCTACGTGCCCAACTCGTATGCGCACTGGGACGACGGACTCGGGCATCCCGCTGGACCCAACAGCATCGACATGGCAGTGCAGGCCACCTACGACCCGGCCAGTGCCTGGCAGGCCGGGCTCAACCTGGCCTATACGCAGCGCGGACGCAATACCGACACCGAAAACTTTGGTGCCGATGCCACGCGCTCCAACCAGACCCGTGTGCGCAGCCGGGACGTGACCATGCTGCAGGGCGTGCGCCAGAACCGGCTCATGGGCGAGGCACACATCGGCATGGAAGTGCTGCCCCAGCTGGTGTTGGAAGCCGCCGTCCGCGCCGAGCACACCACCGATGCCGAGCGCCCCACCACAACCTACGTAACGCCGCAGATCGCAGTGCGCTGGGGCCTCCCGTTTCAGAGCCAGCGGTATTGATGCTCTGTGCGTGGGACGCAACGGCATGACAGGATCGCGCAGAGGCAGAGTAGATCTGACAGGTCTTCAGAGACCGTATCTGTTTAACGGGTTTCAAGGATCGCCTGGGATATCCGCACCCCAAGAGCACTCGGTCGCACGCTCCCAGCGCTTCGCGCCTGATCTCGGGCTAAGGGGCCCCATAGCCGGGGACCGCTTGCGTCCGCGGCGATCTTGCCATCAGAGCTGCATCCGTTGTACGATGCATCGGTACACGAACCCAGGCACGTTGCTCTGCATCCCCCTGTACGAACCCGTATGAAACGAACGCTTCGACCCGCCGGTCTGGGTAGCCCATCCATGCTTTCCCGAACCTCAAAGCGCGCGGCGCATTTGTACCTTGTAGCTATGGAAGCGCTTTCGAATACGGGATGAAGCGTGCAGATCCCTCTTGCTGTGTGTCTTCCACGCCAAACTGTTTTGTACTATGAAGGGCACCACCCTCACCCCAGAATCTGCCGATACGGCTCAACAGGCCGAGCCGATCAGCGCATTCGACATCTTCAAAATTGGCATTGGGCCGTCCAGTTCCCACACCATGGGCCCCTGGGTGGCGTGTGCGACGCATGTGCGTGAGTTAGCCGAATCAGGGCAGCTGGAGCACGTCACAGCACTCTCGATTACGCTCTACGGCTCCCTCGCCAAGACCGGCAAAGGGCACGGCACCGACAAGGCCCTCATGCTGGGCCTGCGCGGCGACGATCCCGAGCAGATTCCGGTTGACCAGGTGCAGAAACGGGTGGATGCAATTCGGGATCTCGGATGCATCACGCTGAATGGCAGCCACACCATTCCCTTCGTGCCCGACGACGACCTCATCTTTCGGCGCAGCGAAACCAAGCCGTACCACGCCAACGCGCTCACCATCCATACTACCTTCGCAGACGGCACAACCACTGACGACACGTACTACTCAGTCGGCGGCGGCTTCGTAGTACACGAATCTGAAACCGACGAGAACCGCAGCCGCGCCGACGATGTGACGCTGCCGTATCCGTGCGGTACGGGCAAAGACCTGCTGCACCATTGCGCCCAAACCGGCTGCTGCGTCTCGGAACTGGTACGCCGCAACGAGCGCGTGTGGCGCGCTGACGATGCCATCGACGCCCGCCTGATGCAGATCTGGCGCGTCATGAAAAACTGCATGTATCGCGGGTGCCATACCAGTGGCGAGCTGCCCGGCGGCCTCCAGGTAACGCGCCGTGCCGTGCGGATGCATACGGCATTACAGGAGGCGCACGACCTGCCCGACTACGACGATGTCGACAGTTGGATGACGTCCATCCGCGCTGCCGACGACCGCTTTCAGACGATCTTGAAGTGGGTGAGTGCCTTTGCGATTGCCGTCAACGAAGAAAACGCCTCGTTCGGGCGCGTGGTTACGGCCCCCACCAATGGCGCTGCTGGCGTAATTCCCGCCGTGCTCATGTATCACCTCTGCTTCAACGGGGGCCGCGAAGCCGACGTGCCGCAGTTCCTATTGACCGCCGCCCAGATCGGAAGTCTGTTCAAGCAGCGCGCCACCATTTCCGCCGCGATGGGCGGCTGCCAGGCCGAAATCGGCGTCTCCTCGGCCATGGCCAGCGCGGCGCTCACCGAGTGCTCCGGCGGCGATGTGGAGCAGACGCTCATGGCTGCCGAGATCGCAATGGAGCATCACCTGGGCATGACCTGCGACCCCGTGGGCGGCCTCGTGCAGGTGCCCTGCATCGAGCGCAACTCGATGGGCGCAATTAAGGCGATCACCGCCAGCAACATTGCGCTGGAGAGCGACCCCGCCCACGCCAAAATCTCCCTCGACACCGTCATCCAGTCGATGTGGGAGACCGCGCGAGACATGAACAGCAAGTATAAAGAAACCTCCGAAGGCGGTCTTGCCGCGCAGATCCCCGTGAACGTGACGGAGTGCTGAACAGGTGCGAATCCCGGCAAATCTGGAGAGGGTAGCGGTACGTGTTGCCGCTGTCGTGCTGTGTTGGACATCTCATATCGAAACCACATCGAAGCGCACCGAAAGCAAGTGAAACAGGCAGTACGGCGTGCACCTCTCTTGACATAGCCTTCTTGTAAGCGATTACATTAAGATGATGTTAAAACATAGTGGGTGAGACAAGACAAATAGGTGGGAGTGAAGAGGTGTTAGCAAATGAGGATGAGTACAGTTCGTGGGATGCGAAGCGTATCTCTATCACTAAAACACACTTCAACGACGTAGAAAGGCGATTTTAGGAGGACACGACTGTCAGAGACGAAGTCCAGACAATCCGCAACGAGCAGATTTGTGCGGAAAAGAGCAGATGACGCGCATCCCTAAAAAGCGGTTTCAGAAACAGGAGGCAAACCCCGCTTGACATCGTGCGAAGCGCTTCCTATACATGTAAGCGCTTACATCACGAAACTATTACCACCAGCCTTCCGACCTCCTGTGGCGGCAACAATCTACGACATTGCGGAACGGGCCAACGTGTCCACGGCCACCGTGTCGCGGGTGCTCAATAAGCCTGCGGAGGTGAGCGCGTCTACGCGAAGCCGGGTGCTGGAGGCAGCGCAAGAACTGAACTACCAGCCGCATGCCTCGGCGCAGAACCTGGCGCGGCAACACACCAACTACATTGCGGTCGTGGCGCCGGTGGTGGCCAACTACTTCTACATGCACGTGATGCGCGGCATCCAACATGTGCTGGCCGACCGGGAGTACGACCTGATGATTCACGTGCCGTCGCATCCGGAAGACATTGACAAGCGCCTGAAAAGCGCAATCCAGCCGGGGCGGAGTGATGGCGTCCTTCTGCTATCGACGCCGCCTAACGAGTCGTGGGCCGATCGCATCAAGGATGTGGACCGCCCCACCATCCTGGTCGACGCGTACCATCCCGACATTGAGTCGATTGCGGTGGACAATGAGCGCGGCGGCTACGATGCCACGCGTCACCTGATCGGCCTGGGATATGAGCGGATTGCCCACATTACCGCCGACCCCGAGCCGCCGCCCGCCACACAGCGCCGCGAAGGCTATGAACGGGCGCTCCGCGAAGCCGGACGCGACGTTGACCCAACACTTATTGCGGCGTCGGATGCGCTTCCATTTGCGTTTGCCGAGAAGGGCGGCTACCAGGCTATGCAAACCTTGCTGCGTCGCCAACCCCGCCCCGATGCCGTGTTTGCGGCGTCGGACATGCAGGCGCTCGGTGCCCTCGACGCGGTGCAAGAGGCGGGCCTTTCGGTCCCTGAAGACATTGCCATTGTGGGCTTTGACGATACCGACCTGAGCCGGTTTGCGGGCCTCACCACGCTGCGCCAGCCGGCTGAGGCGATGGGCAAGCGCGCGACCGAGGCGCTGCTGCGCCATATCGAGAACGCCAACCAGCCCGTATCGAACACCGTGCTGGCGCCGCAACTTGTCGTGCGCCGCACATGTGGCGCCGAATCCTCGGTTGCTGCAAACGGGCAGGCCCCAAACAAATCGTCCACAGCCTCCGAACCTACCACGCCTTCTTAGCCATGCCGCAGCGGCGGTAGGTTCCACGCTTTCACAACCAAATTCTCCTACATGTTCAACAACACAAACGGTCTCATGCGACGTAGATGCTACCCCTCTCTCTGGTCCGTGGTGATGGCAGCCTGCCTGTTTCTATGGGCAGGGCCCGCCGCGGCTCAGGACAGCCAAGAGATTACCGGTACGGTGACCGACGCCTCGAACGGTGAGCCCCTGCCGGGGGCGAACGTGACCGTGGTGGGCGAGCCCATCGGCACCGCCACGAATGTGGACGGCGAGTATGCGCTCGATGTGCCCAGCAGTACCGAGACGCTTCGGTTCTCGTTCATTGGATACGAAGCGCAGGAGGTGCCCATTGAAGGACGCACCACCATCGACATCGCGCTGGCTCCAGATGCTGGCAGCCTCGATGAGGTCGTGGTCATCGGGTACGGCACGCAGGAAGAGCGTGACGTGACGGGCGTCGTTCAGAAAGTGGACGCATCGGAGTTTAACACTGGCAGCTTATCGAGTCCTGAGGGTCTGATTTCAGGTAAGGTACCAGGGTTGCAAATTTCTTCCAGTGATGGCGCTCCCGGATCTGACTTCTTCGTCCGCTTGCGCGGAGCTACTTCCGTAAACGCTGACAGCGAGCCGCTTTTTGTGATTGACGGAGTGCCGGTAGATAACGCTGGCAACCGCGCCACGCGAAATCCGCTCAACTTCCTTAATCCCAGCGACATAGCCAACGTCACCGTCTTGAAAGATGCATCGGCGACTGCCATCTACGGATCGCGTGGTGCCAACGGCGTCATCCTCATTGAAACGCGATCAGCAGAAGGTGAAGAAGGCCGTGTGTCATACAACGGCTCGGCGTCGAGCGCGACGGTGACTCAGCAAATCGACATGTTAGATGCACAAACCTTCCGCGATGTTGTTGCCGAACGTGCTCCCGACCAACTGAGTCGTCTCGGCATTACCAGCACCGACTGGCAAGATGTCGTGCAGCGCACAGCCTTCACGCAAGAGCACAACCTGAGCTTTTCGCGTGGCTACGACGATTCCAGCATTCTCGTTTCGCTTGGCTACCTCGACCAAGAGGGTACCATCGAAACCTCCGCACTTGAACGTGTGAGCGCCTCGCTGAAGTACGATCAAAACTTCTTTGACAATCAACTGACGATTCAAACCAGCGTACGCGGGTCGAAGGCTTCTAGCAGCTTTGAACCTGGCGTTTTGGGGGCAGCAGCTGACTTTGCGCCTACTCAGCCTATTCGCGACGTGAACAGTCCGTACGGTGGGTTCTTCGAGTGGAGTCCCAACCTCGCTGAGAAAAACCCGGTCGCCACGTACCTCCTGAGTCGAAGCAGCGGCGAGTCGTATCGAAGCCTTGGCAACATTGAGGCCGAGTATCGCCTTCCGTTCGTTGATGGCTTGAGCTTCCGCACTGTTCTCGGATACGACGTGCAAGAAGGCGAACAGGAGTTCTTCCAGCCGACGAACCTGAAAGCTCAGGCTGATCGCGAAGACGAAGCCGGCATCGTGGAGCGCCGCAACTTTTCGCGTCTCAACACGCTCCTGGATGCATACCTGACGTATGATCGTCTATTTGATGAATACGACAGCGACATCAATTTCACGGCTGGATACTCATGGCAGGCGTTCCATTCTGAGTTCCCTGAGTTCACGGCCAGTGGTCTGAACACTAACATCCTAAGGGAAAACAGTACTGCACCGGTCACAAGCCAGGAAAACTCTTCGACGTTCGTCACCGAGGTGCCGAATCGCCTCATTTCAGGATTTGGTCGACTCAACTACAAGCTGAAGAACCGTTACCTGCTAACCGCCACGGTTCGGCGGGATGGTTCCTCGCGTTTCAGTCCCGCGAACCAATGGGGGACGTTCCCTTCAGTTGCGCTGGGTTGGCGTGTAGACGAGGAGTCCTTTATGGAAGATATTGACTTTCTTTCCAGCCTCAAGCTGCGTGGCTCGTGGGGAGTTACTGGAAACCAAGACATTGGAGACTTCCTCTATGCGTCACTCTACACACTTGGTACTTCCGACGTGCAGGCCCAGTTCGGTGATGAGTTTGTAGGCACCATCCGCCCGAGTGCAGCTGACGAGTCGCTGCAGTGGGAAGAGACGACCACCTACAACGTTGGTGTTGACTACGGCTTTCTGGATGGCCGCCTGACCGGATCGGTAGAGTACTATCTGAAGCAAACCGACGAGCTACTTTTCTCCGAGACCGTACCGCGCGGCGTCAATCTGAGCGACGTGGTGCTGACCAACATTGGATCAATGGAGAACCGAGGCGTAGAGTTTGCTATCAGCGCGGCGGTAGTAGAGAAAGAAGATTTCTCATACAACGCCCAGTTCAACGCATCTACGAACAATAACGAGATCACGAATGTGACGCGCGACATCCTAACCGGCGGTATTGCGGGAGGAACGGGCGATCAGGTTCAGATCATCCGCGAAGGGGAGCCCATCAACTCGTTCTACCTCTTCGAGCACAAGTATGAAGACGGCCAGGTGCTTACAGACGGTGTTGACCACAACGGTGATGGCGTGATCAACGATCTCGACATGTACGTTGATCAAAACGGCGACGGAGCGATCAATGCTGACGACCGCACCGTGGGCGAGAGCCCACAGCCGGACTGGATCTTTGGGCATACTTCGCAGATGCGTTACCGTAACTTTGACTTCAGTTTCACCGTGCGTGCGCAATTGGGTAACCACGTGTACAATAACGTAGCTTCGCAGCGAGGGCTGTACGACCGCCTGATTAACTTCGCGCCCTCAAACCTCCACGCGTCGGTGCTGGAGACCAACTTTCAGGAGCGTCAGGTTTTCTCTGACTACTATGTCGAAGATGCGTCCTTTATCCGCATGGATAACATCAGCCTCGGGTACACCCTACCGGAGCTTCCCGGCGTCGAGAGACTCCGCATCTACGGAACGGTGCAAAACCCCTTCGTAATCACTGGATACAGCGGTCCAGATCCGGAGGTACCCAGCGGAATCGACAACACGCTCTACCCGCGTTCGCGCACGTTCACTGCGGGCGTCAATCTGCAGCTTTGATGAGGAGCCGCTTTTCCCATCCGAAATGCCTTTTCCACGAGTTTCCTTCTTGCCATGAAATACCGTAAGACGTACCCGCTTTTATTCGCACTCCTTCTCCTAATCGGTGCTGTGGGATGCACTGACGTGGGAGTGAACCCCAAGAGTAGCGCCAGCGCCGAAAACGCACTCTCTGCCGACGGTGGCTATCAGTCGTTTCTGGCTAAGCTATACGCTGGGCTGTCCGTTGTAGGGCAAACTCAATCGGGCGATATTGACATTTCGGCAGGTGTGCCAGACCCAGGGTCTGGGCAGTACATGCGCCTATACTGGGAGCTGCAACAGCTCCCCACCGATGAAGCTGTAATCGCTTGGACGGACATCACCATCCAAGACTTCAACACCATGGAATGGGGCGCTACTGATGTGTACAACGAGGCGATGTACAGCCGCATCTTTTTCCAGGTCGCCCAGGCCAACGAGTTCTTGCGTGAATCTACGCAGGGCACTCTTGAATCGCGTGGTGTACCGTCGGATGTGCAAGCACAGATGCCGCAGTGGAGAGCAGAGGCGCGCTTCCTGCGGGCCTTGAGCTACTGGCACGCGCTCGACCTTTACGACAAGGTAGCGCTTGTAGATGAGAACTTCCCTCGTGGTGCCGAGGCACCGCCGCAAGCAACGCGTGCTGAACTCTACTCATTCATTGAGAGTGAACTGCTCGAGATTACAGGTGAGAGCAGCGAGAGCGGCGACGAAGTGCTCGCCCCGATGGGCCAAGCCCAATATGGACGCGCCGATCGTGGTGCAGCGTACATGTTGTTGTCAAAGCTCTATTTGAACACTGAAACGTATCGCAATCGTCCAGATGGCGACAACTCGTTCGGCCCGAGCAACCCATACGCAGAGGTGGTCGAGTATACCTCACGCGTTATCAACGGCCCGTACACGCTTGACAGCGAGTATGGTAACCTGTTCTTAGCAGATAACAACACCGCCGACGGGTTAATTTACACGATTCCCCAAGACGGCCAAAACCAGCAGTCATATGGCGGCACTACGTTCCTCGCCCACGCCTCGCTTGGGGGCTCACTGAACGACAAAGCTGGGGACCTGGGGCTGAACGGTGGATGGTTCGGCTTGCGCGGTACTCCAACATTCGCTGGCATCTTTGATTCCGCGGATACGCGTCCAGCCTACCTGACTGCCGACCTGCTTCCTGGATCATTCTTCAGTGACCTGGGAATCTCGCCCGGTGAACAGTTTTACACTCAGGGCCAAACATTGGATGTAACCAATTCCACGCTTACCAACTTCGGCAACGGATACGTCGTGCCGAAGTATCGCAACATCACGTCGAATGGAGAGGGTGGATCGGACCTTGACTTTGCAGATATTGACTTTCCTCTTTTCCGTTTGGCGGACGCGCATCTGATGTACGCAGAAGCCTTCTTGCGCGGAAATGCAGGAAGTCAGAGTGAGGCGGTGTCGCTCGTCAACGACCTGCGAGAGCGGGCCTTTGGTGGCACCAGTAACAACATCTCGGCAGGTGATCTCAGTCTCCCCTTCATCCTTGAGGAGAGAGCCCGCGAGTTGCACTGGGAGGCACATCGCCGCACAGACTTGATCCGCTTCCAGCGTTTTACCGATAGTTCGGTACGTTGGGGCGGTAAGCCTGCTTCGGTCGATGCGTCTCGCCGCCTCTACCCGATCCCGCTTTCTGAGCTGCAGGCCAACCCCAACATCACACAGAATCCCGGCTACTAGGCCAACTATCGAGCATCCTACCGTACTGCATCGGGTTCGTGTCGTCCTCATGTAAGTAGTTTTTTGCTTGCTGGATGCCTGCGAGCCTGGTGCAGCTAGGTATTCTCGGCTAGATACTCAGGCACCTTTTACCGCTTACGCTAACTCTCCACAAAAATCTCTCCCTGACATGAACCACCTGGCCACACGATTGCTCGGCGTTGCGCTGATGCTTGTTGCGAGTATTGCGCTCGTGGGGTGCGACGACGAAATTACAAGCGTTGAAGATATCGATATTCAACCCAGCATTAGTGTGCCAGGCAGTGTTAGCCTGGTGTTGCTCGATGCTGAGAGCCGTTCAGATTTCACTGTGTCGTATCAAGGACTTGACGAGGTGCCGACGGCCCAGGGGTCTGGTAACTTAGTCGTCGAGCTGGCCGAAGAGTCGGGCTCGGCTACTCAGGGCGGCGAACGCCGCTGGACAGTTGGATACGACGGTTCGGTAAGCGGCGTGGCGGAGGAAACAATTACAATTACCACCCGCGGTGAAGGCGAAACGATCGAAGAGGAAGTGGGCGTCACAATTAGCCCGTTCATCATTCAGACCGACTTTCAGCCCGAGTTCGTTGTTGTTGAAGACTACGAAGCGGAGTTTGTAGATGAGGCCAGCGCTAACAACCCTGTCGCACAGCGCCCGGTAACGACCGAGGGGGGAAGCCAGGTTACCATTCAAAGCGATGAAGTTGCTGAAAACAGCAATGGTGTCAATGCCGCTCAGATTGACGCGGTTGCAGGCGGATCCGTCACCATGGAAAGCACGGTAAGTGCGCCCCGCGCGAACCTGTTCACGTTCCTTGTACATTCGCCCGAAGGGTCGTTCAACCTGACGCTTACGTTTGTTGAAGAAACGGGCGGTGGAACCACTGAGCACACCATTGAAGTGCCCATCTCCGAATCGGATGCCTGGCGTCAGTATGGGATTGGCTTCTCGCAGATCGGAGCAAACTTCGATCCGGTGGCAGCCCGTGCAGGGGGCAGTGGAGCGCTGCAAAGCGTGAGCCTGTCGACCGATGCGGATATACCGTTTGAAGTCGACGAGTTTATGCTAGGCACCGAGCAAGGGCCTATCGCTGAGATCAACGACTTTGAGACGACCGGCAATGCATATGTTACGTTTGGCGGTGCCAACGGCTACGGCTTTACTGATCAGGTTGCCGATAACGCATTTGGTACCCGCGCCCGTACTTTGGAAGGTGTCGGTTTCTTTGGCTACAATCAGAGCGGGATTCGCATTGCCAACGGAAGCAATGGCGTGTTGAAGTTCCGCATTGGAAACATTCAGGAAGCGACCGAGCTGCGCGTCTTCTTTGAAACCAACGCGAGTGATAACGACGGATTTGGCGCCGACAATGGTGCTGTGCTCTCATTCGAGGCCAGCAGTGGTTGGCAAGATGTTGAAGTGCCGCTTAGCGATCTGGGAGAAACCCCCAGCGCCGTTGCAAATGGCCTTTCTAACGTTGGATTTGAGTCGGTATCAGGAGGCGCAGGCTTTCTCATTGATGACATCCGGCTGGATGCCACGGGCAATTAACCTGTTGGTAAGATCCTTGCAAGCGGATATCGCCGCTTGTAGGCTCCACACGGGGTGCACGCGGCAGGTGCGTACCAGGCCTGCTGCGGCATCCCGCTCGGGGCATATGCCACCTTTGGCACCGCACGCCGCGTGCGCTGCACGTGCAACCGGCTTTCTTCTACTGAACTGACTTGCCGCCATGCTGTCTTCTACGCCTTCTCGTATCGTTGCCTTCGTCGTTGCCCTGGCGCTGTGGGGCATGGCTGCTGGCAGTGTCTATGCCCAGCAGGTCATCGAAACCGATCCTGCGGTGCCTACCGTCAATAGCCCGGTAACGGTGCAGTTCAACGCCAATGCGGCAGGGGTCTCGTTTAGCGGCGACGTGTACGCCCACACCGGCGTGTTCACCGACCAAAGCTCCGAGGAGTGGACCTGCGTGAAGAACCACTGGCCCACGTCCGACCAGTTCGAGGGCGAGCGCGCCGACACGCGCCTCACCGATATTGGGGGCGGACGGTACGAGCTTACCATCGACGACATCCGGGCGTACTACAACGACAACGAAACGGGATGCACCCTCGGCGAAAATGAGGAGGTGCAGACCATGAACTTTGTCTTTCGCAATACGGACGGCGATACGCAGACCGACGACCTGATTGTTGAACTGGGCGACCCGGATGCCACCCTCTCGCTGGCCATCACCAACCCGCAGGTGCCCGACCTGAATCCGCTCATTGTGGATAACGGCGAAACGGTTACGATTGAAGCGGAAGCCGTCGAGTCGGGGGAGGAACTGGAAGAGATGACGCTCTCCCTGGATGGCGCGGTGCAAACCACCACCACCGAAACCACGCTCTCGTATCCCCTGACCTTTAACAGCTCGGGCACGCGCACGCTCGAAGTTGCAGCGCGTGGCACGAATGGTACGGAGCTCGCAGAGGGATTCGATGTGGTCGTGGCGCCCGAAACCGCTGATGAAGCGCGCCCCACAGGGATCGAAGACGGTATCACGTACACCAGCAACACATCGGTTACCCTCTCGATGTATGGGCCCGGCAAGGAGCATGTCTACGTCATTGGTGACTTTAACGACTGGACGGTCGATAACGATTACGCCATGACCCGCGACCCGAGCGGCGAGGAGTCCGGCGGGCAGGCGCACTGGTGGATCACGATTGACGGGCTGGAGCCGGGACAGGAGTATCGCTTTCAGTACCTGGTCGACGGCGAGATTCGCATGAGCGATCCGTTCTCGGCGAAGGTCCTCTCGCCTGAAGACAGCTTCATCGAAGACAGCACGTACCCGGATCTCATCCCGTATCCCGAGAATGAGACCAACGGTATGGTGTCGGTGCTGGAACCCGGACAGCCCGAGTTTGACTTCGCCGAGTTCGAGCGTCCCGACCCCGATGAGCTGGTGGTCTATGAGCTTCTGCTGCGCGACTTCGTGGAGGAGAGCACCTACAGCACCCTCACCGACACGCTCGATTATCTCGACAACCTGGGGGTCAACGCGATCGAGCTGATGCCCGTCTCGAATTTCGATGGCAATCTCAGCTGGGGCTACAACCCGAACCATCACCTGGCGCTCGACAAATCGTACGGCCCGCCCGAAGACTTCAAGCAGTTTATCGATGCAGCCCATCAGCGCGGCATCGCCGTCATTTTGGATGTGGTCTACAACCATGCCACCAACCGCTCGCCACTCATTCAGGTGGGCGTTGACGAGCTGCGCGGTCCGGGCCATGCGTTTAACGTGTTCAACCACCTGAACCACGACCACCCGTACATTCAGTACTGGGTCGACCGCGCCAATGAGCACTGGCTCACCGAATACAACATTGACGGCTATCGCTTCGATCTTACCAAGGGATTTGTGGCGAATGACCTGGTGGCCAACGACGTGAACGCGTTCAATAGTGAGCGCGTCGAAAACCTGCGCCGGATGGCCACGGAGGCATGGCAGGTGGATTCAGAGGCCTACCTCATCATGGAGCACTTTCAGCGGGATGAGGAGCTGCAGCTGGCCACCCACGAGCGAAATCGCGGACGCCAGGGAATGATGTTCTGGAATGGCATGAGTGGCGCGTATGGCGAGTCGGCCATGGGCTATCTAAACAGCGGGTCAAATTTGAGCGGAGCCTACCATCCAAACACCGGACTTGACCCCGCCGTCGGAAACGCCGTGACCTACATGGAGAGCCACGACCAGCAGTGGCTCATGCGCAAGATGAAAGAGTTTGGCAATGCCAGCGACGACGGCTCGTACGATACCACCGAGCTTGACGCCGCCCTCGAACGCCAGAAGCTGATGGGTGGCTTCTTCCTGACGATTCCGGGGCCGCGTATGCTCTGGCAGTTTGGCGAACTCGGTTACGGCTGGGGGGCTGACGAATGTCTGAAGCCCGGAGGGGGCGGCAACGGCAATTGCTCGGCGGGCGATCCCGGACGCACTGCTCCAAAGCCGGTGCGCTGGGCGTACAACGAAGACCCGGATCGCCGTGCGGTCTACGAAACGTGGGCAGCGTTGCTGAACTTGCGCCAGGAGTTTGCCCCGTTCGAGGCGCTGGGTAGTGTCGAACGGCTCGATGTGACGGGCAACGACACGGTCCGTCGCATCACCCTGACCGATGGAGAGCAGCAAGCATACATCATCGGCAACTTTGGCCTCGCCCCGCAAGAGGTGTCGCTCGATATGCCGACAACCGGCACGTGGTACGACTTCTTCCCCGGCGCGCAGGCCGAAATTACGTCCAGCAACCAAAATGCAACGGTCGAGCTTCAGCCCAGCGAGTTTCACGTCTTCACAAACGAGCCGGTCGACGTTCCGGCGCAAGACTGGGCCGGATACGGAGCGCTTGTGCGCGATCAACTCACCGTGTCGATTGACCGCGGCTTCGGCGGAGCTCCCGAGTCGGCAGCCAACTACCGCCTGGTGGCGCTGCCGGGCGACGTGGAAACGAACCTTACAACAACCGTATCGGGTCGCAATGAGCGCGACTGGCAGGCGTACTGGGACGACGGATCCGACCAGGATTTCCTCGTGCGTTTCGATGCCTCGGATACGTTCACTTTCCGCCCCGGACGCGGGTTCTGGCTCACCAGCCGCGACAACTGGACCTACGAGGCCGAGGTGAATGCCCTGGCGCTCGATGAAACGGGCACCACGACCATTCCGCTGCACGAAGGGTGGAATATTATCTCGAATCCGCTGGCGACCGACGTAAGCTGGAGTGATGTGGAGGCGGCAAACAGCGGCGCGCTCAATCCGGCCTGGAGCTTCAACGGTTCGTTCAGCGAGTCGAGCACCTTCAGCTCGGCCACAGGCGGCGCGGCGTACTACTTCCTGAATGACGATGCCGATCGCGACGCGCTTACCATTCCGGGGCCCAATGCAACGGCGGCACCGGTAGCTGAAAACCGTTCGGATGAAGAGGTCGCCTCTATGCTGGAACTGGCTGCGTATCCCACCAACAGCACCGCCAGCGAAGGACCGACGTCTACGGTGCGCATGGGCGTGCAGGCCGATGCCGAGCCCGTCGCCGCGCCCCCAACCTCGTTCGAAGCCGTAAGCCTCCGCATCCGCCCGAATGAAGAGCACACGACTGGTACGGAGCGCACCCGCTTGCACATGGCCGATGCCCGTGCGCTGACCGGCGAGGGCGAAACCTTTGAGGTCGAGCTGTCTGCTGCGACTGCCGGAGACATCACGCTACAGGCGCGCAACCTGAGCGCCGCGCACGGCCACGAGATCGCCGTGATCGATCCTGCGGAAGAGGCGACATATGACCTGCGCGCCAACGACCGCATCCGACTGACGCTCGACGACGAGGAGACGCGCGTGTTGCAAGTCGCAGTAGGCACCGAGGCCTACATCGATGGGCAGACGAGCGAGTTGCTCCCCACCGAGCTTACCCTGTCGGTCTACCCGAATCCGGTGGGCAGCCAGACCACGATGGCGTACACAGTGCCCGAAGCCAACGACGTGCGCCTGGAGGTCTACGATATGCTGGGGCGCCGCGTGCAGGTGGTCGAAGATCGCAATCGCGAAGCGGGTACCTACGAAGTGCCGTTCAACGTCCAAGACATGGCCAGCGGCGTGTACTTCGGACGCCTGCAGGTGGACGGCGAAACGCGCACTCAGAAAATTACTGTTGTGCGATAGCGCTCCGCTTCGGTGCACCGTCTGACCGATCTAATGCTTCCATCTTCTTGCTTACTATGCGTATGTTTTCTCTGTGCAGCACCCGTTCGTTCGCCGCCCTCCTAACCGTAGGTCTGCTGGTGCTCACGCTGGGGCTCATGGGATGCGGGAGCGACGGCGGCACCGATCCCGGGCGGGACCCTGACCCAACGCCCCCTGCCGCGCCGTCGGGGCTGAGTGGTACCTCGGGCGATGCACAGATCACGCTGGAATGGAGCGCGGTGAACGATGCCGAAACCTACACCGTGTACCGCGCCACCGAATCGTTCAGTGATGCGGCTAATGCTAACCCGGTGGGCGAGGGCCTTAGCGCTACGGACTTCACCGACACCGACGTGTCCAACGGCACGCTCTACTACTACCGCGTGACGGCCACCGCCGAAGAGCTGGAAAGCGACGGCTCGAACCAGGTCGACCTTACGCCCTTCGCGGCGCCCGATCGTCCATAGTGAGCGTGCTGCATGGCCGGTACGGTTCTTCGCTGAGGATACACCGCCTGCGTATCTCGTAGGAAACACACGCCAAACTCGGAGCGCCCGCAGACCCCTGCAGCGCTTGCTGTTGCACCTTGACCCCACTGCTGTTTATGACCATGACTTGGAGGAATCGCCGCGTTGTACCTGCTCTCTGCGCCGCGCTTGTGCTTGGCCTGATGCTGTGGACCGGCTGCGACCGCGGCGGGTCGGATGCTGCCGACGAAGACGAAGCGCCTGCCTGGCACTATGGCACCACCTACCACGTGTTCGTGCACTCCTTTGCGGATGGCAACGGTGACGGCATTGGCGACTTCGAGGGGCTGATTCAGAAGCTCGACTACATCGACGAGATGGGCTTCGAATCCATCTGGATGCTCCCGGTGCATCCGTCGCCCTCGTATCATAAGTACGACGTGACCGACTACCGGGCCATCCATCCCGATTACGGCACGATGGACGACTTTGAGCGCCTGCTTGATGAGGCTGAAGCGCGCGATATTAAGATTGTCATGGATCTGGTGGTGAACCACACCGCCCGCGATCATCCGTGGTTTCAGCAGGCCGTAGGCGACACGACCAGCCCGTACTACGACTTCTACGTCTGGCAGGATGCGGAGGCTGTCGCTGAAGCTGAAGTAGACGCCGGGCCCGATACCGATAACAGACGGATGTGGCACCCGGTCCAAGATGTCGACTCGGTCGATGCGGCCCTCAACGACCAGCGCTACTACGGCTACTTCTGGGGCGGCATGCCGGATCTCAACTTTGACAACCCGGCTGTGCGCGACTCGATCATTTCTATTGGCGAGTACTGGCTCGATAAGGGCGTGGATGGCTTCCGCCTCGACGCCGCCAAGCATATCTACGAAGACGACCGCGCCGACGACACCAAAGACTGGTGGCGCACCTTCCGCGCTGAAATGGAGGCCACTGACTCCGACGTGCTGCTTGTGGGCGAGGTGTGGGATGATGCCGAAGCGGTTGCGCCCTACTTCGAGGGGCTGCACTCGCTCTTTAACTTCGACCTTTCGGGCAACATTATCGAGGCGTTCCAAACCGGCCAGGGCGACTCGCTGGCTGTTGACCTGGCGGATACGCGGGCGACCTATGACGACATCGCGCCCTCCTTTACCGATGCCACCTTCCTGACCAACCACGACCAGCCGCGCATCCTAAACGAACTGCCCCAGCCAATGCATATGCGCACCGCAGCGTATCTGCTGTTTACGCTGCCGGGCTCCCCCTACGTCTACTACGGCGAAGAAATCGGGATGTACGGCATCAAGCCTGATCCGAACATTCGCGAGCCCATGCTCTGGGCGCCTGCCGAAGAAGACAGCCTGCGCGCCACCTGGATCGAGCCTGAGCACTCCACCGATAGCACCGTGACGTCTGTAGCCGTACAAGACGAACGAGATGGCTCGCTGCTCAACCTCTACCGCGAACTCATCCACCTGCGCCACGAAACCGATGCCCTACGCCGCGGCTCGCTGCATCCGGTGACCTACGAAGGGATGCCCAAACGCCTCTCCATCTATGAGCGCCGCAGCGACACCGGCGAATCGCTGCTCATTGCACACAACGTAGGCGCACAGGCCGCGGACGTGATCTTGCCCGATGAACTCCGCGAGCGCTACGGCACCGTGTGGCACGAGTCCGATGCGCGGGTGCGCCCCAACGACGCTGGGGCCCTGCTGCCGCCTGCCACCTCTGTCATCTGGAGCGATGCCGAGTCTGACGCGACCGCCGACGAAGACCCCGTGTAGTGCGGGGCGTCCACGTTTTCCATCATGCGGCCCATCGGGGCCGTATGCTCTCTGCTTTATTTGACGAACCTGTTACGTGTATATGAACTCCCCGTCCCGGTACGCCGGATGTGCCCTGCTCCTGCTCCTGTTTTGGATACCCGGCTCCGCCTGGGCGCAGTCGACCGGCAACTACGTCGATCACGACATGCGTGGGTCTACCGTCGTTGTGGAAGGCGACAGCGCCACAGCGCATCTCACCTTCTACGCCCCCGACGTCGTGCGCGTGGATTGGACCGCGCCCGGTGCTGCACGCCCCGATTCGTCGGTAGCCGTGGTGCAAGAGGCTGAGGCGGCGGCGCCCGCTGTGCGTGACCACGAAGACGCGCTCTGGGTGCGCAGCAAAGAGCTCGCGGTGCACGTGCAGAAAACGCCGCTCCAGCTGCGCTTTACGGAGGCCGACGGCACGCCGCTCACCCGCGAATCCACTCGCTACACCCGCACCGACAACGGCCACCAGCTCGGCTTCCACCTGCATGACGAGACCGATGTCTACGGCACCGGCGAACGTGCCGGATCGCTTACCCTGCGCGGCAAGGCATTCG
>CAJXLX010000024.1 GCA_913056335.1 uncultured Rhodothermaceae bacterium | reverse complement strand
TACAAGGCCACGATTGCGTAAGCGCACCTCTACGGATAAGTCGTCGTCGGGGGTTGGCGATGCAGGTTTGATACGAATGGCATCAGAGGTGAGATGGAAGTCGGGTTTTCCAGCAATCGCGATTTCGGTAGCGGGGTCGCCCAGCAGTCCATACTGCAGCAGGTGGCGCCGGTACGTCGTGCTGCTTCCAAAGCGCCCTGCGATGTCGGATTTGGCATCCTGAATCGCTTCGCCAAGCACACGCACGGTGTCTCGAAAAACGCGATCTACAAGTTCATCGTTAAGCCGGGCCGAAGGGATGCGGTTGCCCAGTGCTGAGGTGCCCCAATGTGCAATGCCACCATTCTCCGAGCCGCTAATTGGCGTGCCGTCGCCCTGTAGCGAGCCCACGACCAGCTGTTCGCCAAGCGAGGGCGCGCTGGCCACCTCGAAGCGCCCGCCTGCGAACGACCCGGTGCGGCATCCGAGCGATACCACCACAGGTAACCGACCGGCGTTGTTAAACTGCTCGGGTGGGTCGGTCACGATCTCCCAGGTCTGGGCGGCAGAGTGGCCAAAGTAGTTGAGCCACCCGGCCCCGCGCTGCAGACTGGTGGCGAGCGAGTCTTGAAGCGAGCTGTCGAGGGCATCGTCAACGCGCTTGTAGTAGCGGGTGGTATCCATCCCCGCCACGTAAAGCGAATCTTCGGTGCCGGTGGCCCACTCGCCCCAGCGATCGGAGTAAAACTGTAGCGACTGCTGCTCGGATGAGTTGGTGCCGCCCGCCAGGAGCATCATGCGCTGTTGCCACAGGTCGAGCGGGGCGGTTTCGTACGTTTCAAGCTTGTCGAGGAAGAGTTCGCCCTGCGCATTGGTGCGCACCGGGATGCGGCCTACCGCCATGAACTCGCTCCAGTCGGTTGGACTGTCTTGCTGCATCACAAACCAGCCATCGGACGGCGAATAGCCAAACGACGGGATGCTCCAGTCCGGGGTGCGATCCACGATATTGTTGGTGTAGATGGGGTGCTGTGCATCCCCCCAGAGACTCAAGAACTGCGGGGCGGTGCTCCATTCGCGTGTGCTGTGTGCAAAGCGGCGCAGTGCGACTGGGCTTGGGCGCCCGTAGTCGAACGCATCAAAAATGTCGTGCAGGGGCACCACAGCCACTTCGTATCCCCCTTGTGTGCGTCGGTACTCGGCCATGGCTTGGCCGCTTTCTTCGAGGGCGGGCGGCACCACGAGCACATAATCGGCAGCGTGCGCGTTCGGATTGGTCCAGTCGGTACCGATGTGCGGTCGAAGCTGCGTAGGTGTTTTGTAGCCCGATGCGCCCGCGACCCAGTAGGCGGCTTGCGCCTCCGCATTGTTGAGCGACACGGCACCCTCAGCATCAGCTGTTGCCTTTTGGCTGGTGTCGGGACTGTACGCAATCGGTGTGCCGGTATGGCCGGTTAAAGGAAGCGTGTACGGCCCCGAGTTGGGAAGCACCAGACGCTGCCAGTCGCCCGAGCGAGCGCGGAGCGTGCGGGTATAGTCGGCAGCAATCCAGTCGAGCAGTACGTAGTTGGGCGTGCTGGCTGGGGGCGGGCATCCGCTGTCGAATCCGTCGTTATACGAGGTGATGCGCAGGTCGAGTCCATCATCGGGAATACGCGCCGGGTTGACGGTCGCCTCCAACGTGCGGCGCGACAGCCCTTGCCATGATTGCGTGCCCAGCGATTCGAACGAAGCACTACCGCCAGTGCCCAAGCGCGCCTCTACCTCTACGCGATGGCAGGAGTTGGTCTCGGCATCAAAGCGCATGCGCAAATCGAGGGGCGTAGCGGCGTTTCCGTCCCGGCGATCAACCGGAAGCGTGTGTGTAAATGTGCGTGTTGCGGTGTTGTTATGCGTAAAGCGGTGCCAGTAGTACCCTTCGGATTCGGTGTAGAGCGGGCTGCCATTTTCGTTGGGGCGGCCAAAGTAATAGCGCGTGTCGCGTTCGGCCCAGGCGGTGTCGCGCAAGGCCGTGGTTGGCGACACGTTATTTGTATTGGTGGATGTGTAGCGAAGCCCGCTGTCCGTTTGGTTCCACGTAAGCCAGTAGGTCGTGGTGTCGGTGTAGAGGCTGCGATGGGTGCTACTCTGCCATACCGTCTCATCGTTGAACGCCCAGGTTTCGTCGGTGCCGCGGTTGCGGGTGCCCACAAACACAATTTCATCGCTGGCAGCCAGGGAACCAGTTGCAGATACGTCGATGGGGACTTCCTGCCCGCGCTCAAAGAGCTGTAGCGTGGCCGGATTGATGCTCGACAACGACGTACCATTGGGCAGGGCATCAGCGATCTGGCTTCCAGATATGCGATAGACCCCGTCCTCAACCACATCGATTTTCACATAGGACGCGCCCTCAACGTACCAGGAGGCATCGTAGTCGAGCCCGTTTTGGGCATAGACGTTCGCAGAGCACAGAACGCAAGCCACCCACAGCCCGATAATGCACAGTGGACGGATGCGAAGCAAAGACACAGGCATGAGACACGAAAGATGACGCGAGGAGAGTCTGTGCAGCAGCAGGCCACTACCATTGAGCCGTTCAACCAGGTGCAATGTCACGATGAAGCCCAGTGCCGCTTAGCATTTTGATACAGATTGATGGTACGCGTTACAAAGGTATCGTAACTGAACCGATTGTGCAACCGCGTTCGGTCGGCAGGCGTGGCGCCGCGAGACGGATTCTGGAGGAGCGAACGGGTCATGCCGATCAACGCACGCTCCAGAGCCGCCGTCGAGTGCGGGGCGACCATCCGCCCTCGTTCCCCAGACAGAATGTACTCGGGACCGCCACAACGGGTTGCGAGCACAGCACATCCACAGGCCAGAGCTTCGACTACGGGAATCCCAAACGTTTCGTGATGGCTTGCGAGCACGTAGCCATGCGCTTGCTGCAGTATGTTGCGCACTCCTTCAGGGGGCAATCTCCCATGAAACCGCACCTGCGGGCTTACGCCCAGGGTGCGCGCCAGCGTCTGCAGACGCTCCCGCTCGGGGCCATCGCCCACCACATGCAGGCGCACGTCAAGTCCACATGCGCTAACACCAGCCACCGCTCGAAGCACGGTCGCCGTCGCTTTTCCGGAAACGAGGCGGCCTACGCTTGCCCACACGACGGGCGGCGGCGCGGGGCGCGCCGAGGGCGGCACGAAAAAGGAAAGGTCAATGGGGTTAGGCACAAGGCCAATGGAACGGGTTCTTCGCGTTGTGTAGGCTTGTATTGCAGTGCGTAGCGCTGGGCTGACCGCTGCTACGGCATGGGCCCGGTCGAATGCCGTGCGGGCCCAGTACCGCTGTTCGGACGTGAGCGCATCGCGCATGAATCCGCTAAAGTGCTCCGTGAGAGCCATCGGCCGGTTCCACTGCGTAGCCAGACGTGCGGCAGCGCCGCCAGCCCATTGGGCGCTTAGCGCGTGGATGACGTCGGGGCGTCCATACACGGCAGCATAGCGTTCGGCCAGGCGCACGGCAGAGCGGATGAGCCTGGTGTAGCTGCCAGGCGCACGCGACAGCACGTTCCATCCGTGGCGGCGCAGTACGGGCATTTCGTGCTCAAGGTACCACCGCGTCTGAAAGCGATGGGTAGCCAGCGCCTCTGTCGACAGACCGCGTAGGCTGTGATATTCCGGGTATACGACGCCGATACGATGCCCCGCGTCATGAAGGGCACGGAGCTGCTGATAGAAGTACGCCCCGTTACGAGGAGCATGCGCAGTGGGGAACCAGGACGGAAGGATGAGCGCATGCATTGTGCAGAAACACAGGGGGCATTAGGTTATGAGTGGGTGGGCACCGATGGCGGCATGCTGGGCGTGTTCATGATGAGACGGCGCAGCTGCGAGGCCGACACGTCGGGGTGGCGGCACTGCTCCTCGACGTGCTGAATGTGCATGTCAAGTTCGGCGCGGCTGTACGGCATGGCCCCCTCGACCCCCAAGATCGAGGGATGTGCCGTGTCCGACGTCTGCTCGCCCGGCATGGCCAGCGCCTCGGTCATCTTCTCGCCCGGACGCCGCCCCGTGTGCTCGATCATCGCATTGGGGGACTGATGCGGGTACCAGCGCCGTACGAGCTGCTCGGCCAGGTCCTGAATGCGTATGGGCTCGCCCATGCGAAACAGGTATACCGGATGCGAGTCGAGCAGCAACGTGTGCATAATCAGGCTGCACGCCTCGGTGGCACTCATGAAGTAGCGCTCCATATCTGGATGCGTAACGGGAATCGGCGTGCCTGCAGCCAGACATCGCTCAAAGCGCGGCACCACACTGCCCCGGCTGCCAAAGACGTTGCCGAACCGTACAATGCTACGCGACACCGGCGACTGCGCCGCCCGCACGTACCACTCGGCCAGCCGCTTGGTCGCGCCCAGTACGCTGGTTGGCTGCACCGCTTTATCGGTGGATACAAACAGAAACTGCCCGGTCTGGTGCTCTTCGCAGAGCCGGAGCAGCTGCATGGTGGCCTGCGTGTTGTTGCCAAAGGCCTCCGCCGGATGCCGCTCCATCATGGGCACATGCTTGTACGCAGCGGTGTGAATGACCACATCGGGCGCGGTCTGGCGGAAAATGCGATGCATGGTTTCGGGGGTGCGCACATCGGCCAGGCGGAGGTCGAGCGCATTTTCAGGCAGAACCGATGCATCCAGCGCATGGCGTAGCCGGTACAGATTGTACTCGCTCATATCCACACCAACGAGCCGGAACGGATGCAACTGCGCCAGCTGCGTCATCAGTTCGCTCCCGATAGATCCCCCCGCCCCAGTTACCAGCACTGTGCGATCCGCCAGGGCCGTACGCAGCTCTTTCGTGTTGATGACGGGCGGCTCGCGGTCGACCACATCGTACAACGTAATCGGGGCCGGACTCGGAGTGGGCGGGGCAGGCGTGTGCTGATATTCCCAGACCAAACGTGCCAGTGCCCGGCTTCCCAGGACCCCTCCCGTTGCCATGAGTGCATGCAGCGCCAGTACGCCCCGCGGAAGCATATGCGCTGGATCCCAGAAATACGCGAGTGCTGTGGCCACCAACCCGGCTCCTACCATGCCTCCCCCCATGCGTATGAAGCGGTGTAGGTGAATGTCGCGCGCCACAACCTGGTAGGCGCCCGTCCCCCACAGGCTGAGCAACATCGCACTAAGCGTAACGGCTGCCGGAAACTGGAGCAGCGCATCCGCCGGTACAGGTCGGCTCATCAGTACTGCGGCCCCCCACAGACTGAACGTGACGAGCACAACATCCCACACGAACCAAAGCGCAAGACCGACCCTTCGAGGTACATCTGAAAGGCGATGCAGGCCAAAATCAAAACGATCTGTAGGCACGATCAGAGAGGCAACCCAATCAATGAATAAGGCGGGGTGGGCGAGCGGGGGGCACTGCGGTAGTTACTCGGCTCTCAACATACAACACAGCATAATGCTTTTCATCCTCTGTCCATGTTTGACCTGTCCATTACATCAGGTTAAGCTTCAATCAAACAAGACTTTCAAGAAGCATCCGGTATCGGGTCATGTGATCGGCCCGGTCGAAGCGGGTGTACGCAAGATGCCGGGCATTGCGCTGCCACGATGCCCGGCGCTCCGGATCGGCATCCAGTGCAGAGGCCACGCATGCAACCAGCGCATCTGTATCTTCGGGAGGGACGTACCATCCGCATCCCCCTGACGTAACAAGCCGTTGTGTCCAGCCCGGATTGGTAACGATCACAGGCGTACCAGCGGCCAGGCTGTCCATGAGCTTTGACGGCGCATTTGTGCGCAGCACGGGGCGGTTGATGAATGAGGTGATGGAGAGCGATGCGTGCTTGAAGAGCGCCAGCGTCTGCGGATACGGCTGCGGGGGGAGCAATCGCACGTTAGGAAGCTGCTGCGCAGCTTTTGCAACGGTGTTGTGGTGATAGCCATTGCCGACAAATGCCCACACAATATCGGAGCGGTAGCGCAACCGGTGCGCGGCATCGAGCAGCGCCGGAATCGCGTTAGCCCGGCCCAGCGAGCCCGCATACAGAATGAGGCGCTGCCCGTCTTCAATTGGGCAACGCGCTTCGGCTTCCTGCAGCGGGGCCTCCCGCAGCAGCGCCAAGTCGGTGCCGTATGGATTGAGATCCACCCGATCGTGTCCGGCGCGGCGCCGCACATGGCGGGCCATATCAGACGAGAGCGCAACGACATGCGCGGCACTGCGGTAGAGGCGTTGCTCCAGCGCATAGAGCGCACGCTGCGCCCAGGATGACGGCACCGCGCCCATCTGAATGAGAAAGTCCGGCCACAGGTCGCGCACCTCGAACACCCACGGCACGCGGTGCCAGCGGGCCAGTACCGCCGCCACTACCGGCACCGAAAGAGGCGTTGATGATGCCACAATGAGATCGGGGCGCGACAGCCGAAGCCCGTGCCATCCGGCCATTGCGGCATATCGAGCATAGGCTTGCAGACGCTCATGCGTCGTCATCGCGTTGCGGTATGGCACCTGGAGCGTCTTCAGCGATACGCCGCTCGGCACCCACTCAAACTGATGCGCAGTGCGGCGTTCCTGCCCCATCTGCGTCGTAATCACGGTCACATCGTGGTGCCCCGCCAGCGCCTGCACCAACGCGTATGGACGGCCCGCCGTCGGACAGTCGGGCGTGTGGTAGTATTGCAACAGCACCAGTATGTGCATACAGGAGGCGAAAGGAAACCAGTAAGACCTACGAAACCACACGCGCCGGAACGCCGACGACGGTTGCGCCCGGCGGAACGTCTTTCGTGACCACGGCGCCTGCTCCTACAGTAGCACCAGCGCCTACGCGGCACTGTGGGAGCACCACGCTTCCGGCGCCAAGCCGAGCGCTGCTCCCAATGTGCACATGACCTGAGAGGCGCACACCTGGATGGAGCGTTGCAAACGATTCCAGCACCGCATCGTGCCCCAGCGTGCATTGCGCATCAACGATGGTGTGCGCGTGCAGCGTAACGTTCTCCATCAGCACGCTTCCGGCGTACACGATCGTGCCTTCGGCAACAGAGGCCGTGCGCGGCACATGCACCGACGGGTCCACAAGAACGCCTGCTGGATTGGAATCAGCAGGTATCCGTGCAGCAATGCGCTGCCGAACATCGCTGTGCCCAACCGCAATGACGCATGCCACCTCCGGATGCGCGTCGAGCCAGTCGCATCCCCCCAGAACAGGGATCGAGCGCACATGTGAGTTGTGGCGGGCCGGATCGTCATCAAGCAGGCCGCGGAGGGTCCACATTGGATCGCTGGATGCCGCGTTGATGCGCTCTACCAGCGCGACTGTCTCGCACCCCAAATCGCCTGCACCAATAATAACAAGCGGGTTCACGGCGGAGCAGCGTTACGAGGAGGAAGGAGACGATTGCGCGAACGCGTCGTTAGCACCGGTGGGGCCGTACACCCCCGTCCCGCGCCACAGCACCCGTGGGGTGTGCAGCAGAATTTTTGCATCGACCCAAAGCGACTGATGCTCCACATACCACACATCCAGCCGGATGCGCTCGGGCCACGAGAGGGCGTTGCGCCCGTGGATCTGGGCCCAGCCCGTTAGCCCCGGCTTAACGTGCAAACGTTTGCGCTCAAACGCGCCGTAGCGGCGAACCTGATCGAGCAGCGTGGGGCGCGGGCCAATAAAACCCATATCGCCGCGCACGATATTCCACAGCTGCGGAAGCTCATCCAGCGCCCAGCGCCGCAAGAAGGCACCGGTACGAGTGCAGTGCGCACGGGGACGCGCTGGGTCTTTAGGACCGAGGCGGAGGGTCCGAAACTTGTAGATGCGGAAGGGCTGCCCGTGCTGCCCCGCACGCTGCTGCATGAAGAACACCGCGCCCCCGTCAAACAAGGCAATGGCCCCCGCAATGAGCACCAGTAGCGGACTCAGTATCACCAGCCCCCCAGCGGCCAGGATGCGTTCAGCAATCGACTTACAGGTGGCGTAACTCATGAGGTGGAAAGCGGCATTCTGTTGGATTCAGGCGCGCATGCGGGCAGGTGTGTATGCAGCGCATCCCCCACACGACGGATCTGCGTTTCGGTGATCTCCGCAAAAAACGGAAGCGCCAGCGTCCGCGCCGCCACCGATTCGCAGTGCGGAAACGCCCCGTCCGTATACCCGAAGCGCTCGCGGTAGAGCGGTTGCAGGTGGATGGCCGGAAAGTAGGGCGCACAGCCAATGCCATCGGCTTGAAGCGCCGCACAGAGGGCATCGCGATGCGTGCGCGTCCACGGCGGGCGCAGCTCGATGACGTACACGAACCAGCTGCGTTTGGCGTTCGCCAGCGTCTGGGAGGGGCGCCGGAGCATCTCGGAAAGAGGAGCGAGCGCTTCGTGGTAATGGGTGGATGCGCGGGCGCGTGCTCTTAGGATCGTATCGAGGCGGTCGAGTTGGGCAGCGCCCAGAGCGGCATTCAGTTCGCTGAGGCGGTAGTTGTAGCCCAGGCGCACATGGCGCATCTGTCCACGCGTGGCGCGCCCCTGGTTGCGGAGCGAGCGGCACGTTTCAGCCAGCGCCGCATCGTTGGTAGTGATGCAGCCACCCTCGCCCGTGGTAATCTGCTTATTCGGGTAGAAGCCAAAGCCAGCCGCATCCCCCCAGGCCCCAATCGGCGTGTCTCCGATCGATGCGCCCAGCGCCTCGCACGAGTCGGCAATGAGCGCCAGGTTGTGTGCATCAGCGATTTCGCGCAAGCGGGGCCAGGGCGCCGGGCGTCCGAACACGTCGACCGCAAGAATGGCGCAGGTGTCGGGCGTGATAGCCGCTTCTATGCGTGCCGGATCGATGTTGTACGTGGCGGGGTCGATGTCGACAAACTGCGGGGTAAGTCCCTCATACAGCAGTATGTTCGCCGAAGCCACGAAGCTGTACGGCGTGGTGATGACTGTGCCGCCCTCGGGCAGATCGAGTGCCCGCACCATACAATGCAACGCGGCGGTTCCACTGCTTACGCCCACGGCGTGATCTACGCTGCAGTGCGCTGCCATTTTTTCTTCGAAGCGCTCCAGTGCAGGCCCCATCGATAAGCGGGTGGACTGCATGACCGTGGCCACCGCCTCACGCTCGTGTGCGGTGATGCTGGGCTGCGAGAGCGGAATGGGGGCAGGCGCGGACATGCCAGAGGCCGAAATTGGTGGGAGAGAATGAACAATGGGCCGCTTCCAATATACATGACCGGGGTGCACAAGTGCTACCGAGACGTAAGCCCGCGCTGATGTGCTCCGATTCCTAATGCAAAACACGAAGCGAAAATTGCACAAATACGCGCCTGTGCCTCATCTATCGTGTGCTATTGCGCGTGTTCTACTATCGTATCGTTGCATTTACCCGTTGTATCGTGCAGATTGCTGTATCATGCAGACTGGGGCCTGGATGCCACTCGCAATGGCCATCGATAAGGTAGGGGCCATGCGCTCCCATACAATATAGAACCTGCAACACGATTCGAATCTACACGCGTCTCTGCTGCATGTTGGCTTCGATGCCCTCTCGTATGTCTTCGTTCCGTATGTCTTCATTCGAATCAGAGCGTGGCTGTATTGCCACCTCGATGCGCCAAACCGCTATAGCAGATAGGACCAATGCACCCGGGGGCATAGTGCCAACAGTCCATACAGAGACTGCATGAATCGCGTACTGTACAACCGCCTGGACGGTGCAGCTGTGCGCGCCATCCTTTTCCGAATTGATATCAACTGTTGAACCATGAACATTGCCATGATTGGCACCGGCTATGTAGGCTTGGTGTCGGGAACGTGTTTTGCCGAGATGGGCAATCGCGTCGTATGTGTTGACATTGACGAGAACAAGGTCGACCAGCTCCGGAACGGGCAACTTCCGATCTATGAGCCCGACTTGGAGCACTACTTTAGCCGCAACACTTCGGAGGGTCGCCTCACTTTTACGACTGACTTGGCCGAAGGGGTGGCGCACGCCGAACTCATCTTTCTGGCCCTGCCCACGCCTCCCGGCGAAGACGGATCCGCCGACCTCTCGTACGTGCTGAATGCCGCAGGCGAGATTGCGGATCTCATCGCGAATGAAGATGACGACCGCTACCGCCTCATCATCAACAAGAGTACGGTGCCGGTAGGTACCGCCGACCGCGTGCAGAACGTGATGGAGGAGGCGGGATTGCAGGCCGGGGAACAGTTCGATGTCGTGTCGAACCCCGAGTTCTTGCGCGAAGGCGTCGCCGTAGACGACTTCCTGAAGCCTGACCGCGTGGTCATTGGCACTTCCAGCGAGAAGGCCGCCGATATGATGACACGCCTCTACGAGCCGTTTGTGCGGCAGGGCAACCCCATCGTCGTGGTCGACGAGCGCTCGGCCGAGATGATCAAGTACGCGGCCAACTCCATTCTGGCCACGCGCATCTCGTTCATGAACGAAATCGCTAATCTGTGTGAGAAGGTTGGGGCCAATGTTGACAAGGTGCGCCTCGGTATCAGCAAAGATCACCGCATCGGACGCCACTTCTTGTATGCGGGCATCGGATTTGGCGGCAGCTGCTTCCCGAAAGATGTACAGGCGCTGCATCGCACCGGACGCCAGAACGACTACGATTTCCAGATTCTGGATTCGGTGCTCAAGGTGAACGACCAGCAGCGCGAGCTGCTCGCTGAGCGCGTCATTGACTACTTCGATGGCGATGTAAGCGGCAAGACGGTTGCCATCTGGGGGCTTTCGTTTAAGCCGAACACCGACGACATCCGCGAGGCTCCTTCGCATGTCATCATTCGCGCGCTGCTCGACGCCGGGGCTGAGGTCGTAGGCTACGACCCCGAAGCTATCGAAACCACGCGCCGCGTGTTTGGCGATGCGATCGACTACGCCGACGACATGTACAGCGCCCTCGACGATGCCCACACGCTCGTCATCTGCACCGAGTGGAACGCCTTCCGCCGCCCCGACCTCGCCGATGTGCGCGACCGTCTGGCCGAGCCCGTTATCTTTGACGGACGCAACGTGTTCGACCCGAAGCGCATGGCCGAGATGGGCTTCATCTACTCCAGCATTGGGCGCCCGTCGCTACCGCCTGAGAACGACGAAGCGGCCATTGAAACGGCGCTCTCGGAAAACGGGCAGCCTGCGTAGCCGCCCGGCTCCTGATTGTTATGGGGCGGACCTGCGCATCCGCCCTACCTTTTCGCTATTGCCCCGAGCCTTATGCCACGCACACTCATTACCGGCGGTGCCGGATTCCTGGGGTCGCACCTGTGCGACCGGTTCATTGCCGAGGGCCACGAGGTCCTCTGCATGGACAACCTCGTTACCGGCAACACCGACAACATTGCGCATCTGTTCGAGCGCCCCGATGAGCAGTTCAAGTTCATCCACCACGATGTGACCGACTACATCCATGTGGGCGGCGAACTCGACTATGTGCTCCACTTTGCCAGCCCGGCCTCGCCCGCCGACTACCTGCGCCTGCCCATCCAGACCCTTAAGGTGGGCGCGCTGGGCACGCACAAGGCGCTGGGGCTGGCCAAGGCGAAGGGCGCCCGACTGCTCCTGGCCTCTACCAGCGAAGTGTACGGCGATCCGCTCGTGCATCCGCAGCCCGAAGACTACTGGGGCAACGTGAATCCCATTGGCTCGCGCGGGGTGTACGACGAAGCCAAGCGCTTTGCCGAAGCCATCACGATGGCGTACCAGCGCTACCACGGCGTAGAAACGCGCATCGTGCGCATCTTCAACACGTACGGTCCGCGCATGCGCCTCGACGACGGACGCGCGCTGCCTACGTTTATGGGCCAGGCCCTGCGGGGCGAGCCGCTCACGGTGTACGGTGATGGCAGCCAAACCCGCTCCTTCTGCTATGTAGATGACCTCGTAGAGGGCATCTACCGCCTGCTGCTGAGCGACGAAAACGAGCCGGTGAACATTGGCAACACGGAGGAGATTACCATCAAGGCGTTTGCCGAGGAGATCATCGAGCTCACGGACTCGGGGAGCACCATCACATACGAGCCGCTCCCGCAAGACGACCCGCAGGTGCGCGAGCCCGACATTTCCAAAGCGCAGAACATTCTTGATTGGAGCCCGCAGGTGGAGCGGCGCGACGGGCTGCGCAAGACGCTCGACTACTTTCAGGACGCCGTTGAAGCCTCAGCCCCCGCGTAAATCCTACGCCGTCCCCGTTCTGACCGACATCATCTACACAACTCGACCGCGTTTTTTATAACGCACCACTGCATATGAGTGTATCATCTGAAACCGCCCGGCATTTGGATACCCTGGAGTCTGAGGGCATCCACGTCATTCGCGAAACCGCTGCGCAGTTTGAGCGCCCCGTGCTTATGTTCTCGGGAGGCAAGGACTCGCTTACCATGACGCACCTGGCGCGCAAGGCCTTCTACCCGGAACCCATTCCGTTTCCGCTGCTGCATGTGGATACAGGGCATAACTTCCCTGAAACCCTGCGCTTTCGCGATGACCTCATGGAGCGCATCGGAGCCAATCTGATCGTGCGCACCGTGCAGGAGTCCATCGACAAGGGGCGCGTCAAAGAGGAGCAAGGGCCCAACGCCAGCCGCAACAAGCTGCAGATCGTGACGCTGCTCGACGCGCTCGACGAGCTCGATGTCGATTCGGCTCTCGGAGGCGCGCGCCGCGACGAGGAAAAGGCCCGTGCCAAGGAGCGCTTCTTCTCGCACCGCGACCGCTTTGGGCAGTGGGACCCGAAGAAGCAGCGCCCCGAACTGTGGAATCAGTACAACGGACGCCGCAACCCGGGTGAGCACTTCCGCGTCTTTCCACTGAGCAACTGGACGGAGCTCGACGTGTGGCAGTACATCGAACGCGAAGGGCTGGAGATTCCGAGCCTCTACCTGGCGCACAAGCGCGATGTGGTCGAACGCGACGGCTCGCTCCTCGCCAAATCCGACTACATCTCACTGCGCGAGGGGGAGCACTACGCCGAGAAGATGGTCCGCTTCCGCACCATTGGCGACATGACGTGCACCGGTGCCATCGAATCGACGGCAACCACAATTCCCGAAATCATCGAAGAAGTTGCGACCGCCAACCACTCCGAACGCGGCGGACGTACCGATGACCAGCGCTCGGAGGCGGCCATGGAAGATCGCAAGCGCAAAGGGTACTTTTAGTACCGCGTGCTTGCTCTTCTCTGCGAGCATCCTGCCTCTCTATCTCGATTATTTATAGCATTCTATGGACTTACTTCGATTCACCACTGCCGGAAGCGTCGATGACGGCAAGAGCACGCTCATTGGGCGGCTCTTCTACGACACACAGGCCATCTTCGAGGAGAAGATGTCCGAGATTCAGCGCAATACGCAGCGCGACGACGACGATCTGGAGCTGGCGCTTCTTACTGATGGTCTGCGCGCCGAGCGCGAACAGGGCATCACGATCGATGTGGCGTACCGCTACTTTGCCACTCCCAAACGCAAGTTCATCATTGCGGATACGCCGGGCCACGAGCAGTACACACGCAACATGGTCACTGGCGCCTCGACCGCCGAGCTTGCCATTGTGCTGCTGGATGCGCGCAAGGGCGTGCTGGAGCAGTCGCATCGGCATGCCTTCATCGCGTCGCTGCTGCAGATTCCACACATGATCGTGGCGGTCAACAAAATGGACCTGGTCGACTACGACGAGGACCGCTTCCGCGAGATCGTGGACGAGTTTCGCGAGTTCGCCGACAAGCTCGACGTGAACGACATCACCTTCATCCCGATCTCGGCGCTCAAGGGCGACAACGTCGTGATGGAGAGCGAGAAGACGCCCTGGTACCAGGGCGCTACGCTGCTGCATCGCCTGGAGACGGTGAAGACGCAGACCGATCGCAACCAGGTCGATTTTCGCTTCCCCGTGCAGAACGTGATTCGTCCGCACCAGGACTTTCGCGGATTCGCCGGGCAGGTTGCCTCCGGCAGCGTGCGTCCGGGCGAGGAGGTCGTTGTGCTGCCTTCGAACCTGACCACCGAGGTCGAAAGCATCGTTACGCTCGATGGCGAGCAAGAGCAAGCGAGTCCGGGCGAGTCGGTCGTGATTTCGCTGACTGACGAGATCGACGTAAGCCGCGGCTCCATGATCGTGCGCAGCCGCAACCGCCCCGAAGTCACCCGGCAGATTGATGCGGACCTCTGCTGGATGGACGAAGAGAAGCTGCGGACCGACCGTCCGTATATTGTGCAGCATGCCACGCGGGAGACGCAGGCGTACGTCTCGAACCTGGTCTATCGCATCAACGTGAAGACGCTGCACCGCGAAGAGGCCAACACGCTCACGCTCAATGAAATTGGCCGCGTGGAGCTGGAGACCGCCGATCCGCTCTTCATTGATAGCTATCGCGTAAACCGCCACACGGGCCGCTTCATCCTGGTCGATCCGGACACGAATGCGACCGTAGCGGGCGGCATGATTCGCGGCGTGGGGCAAGATGTCGCTGCCGTAGGCGAAGAAAGCACCACGCGCAAGGAGCAGCAAACGAGCCCGAACGTCGTGTGGGAAGGCTTAGCGATCCCCCGCGAAGAGCGCGAAGCCAAGAACGGCCACAAAGCTGCCGTCATGTGGTTCACGGGCCTCTCGGGCGCCGGCAAGTCGACTGTGGCGAAGGCGCTGGAAGAACGCCTCTTCGACCGCGGCATCCAGACGATGCACCTCGACGGCGACAACGTGCGCCACGGCCTTTCGGGCGATCTGGGCTTCTCGGCCAACGACCGTGAGGAGAACGTGCGGCGTGTGGGCGAAGTCTCGCGCCTCTTCTTCGAGCAGGGCACGTTCACCCTCTGCACGTTCGTCTCGCCGTATCGCGAAGACCGCACCGGCGTTCGCGAACTGCTGCCCGAAGGCCGCTTCCTCGAAGTGCACGTTGACTGCGCGCTGGAGGTCTGTAAAGAGCGCGATCCGAAGGGGCTGTACGAGAAGGCCGAGAAGGGCGAGATCTCGAACTTCACTGGCGTCTCAGCGCCGTACGAAGAACCGGAAGATCCTGAAATTGTCGTGCGCACCGACGAACACGATGTAGAAACCTGCGTGGATCAGATCGTTGATGCGCTTGAAGCACGCGGCCTGATTCCCGAAGCTGAGTAAGATCTCGGTTTCCACGTAGCAGCGTAACGCAAAGAGCGCATGGGCCTACCCGGCTGGTGCGCTCTTTTTTTTGAGACGCTCCTTTTTTACTGATACGAACTGTCCGAATCCCCCTGACTGCTCATGATTGATCTTGGCATTTGGCTGCCCATTTTTGGCGGATGGCTCCGCAACGTAGAGGACGAGGGCATGCCGCCTACGTTCGACTACAACAAGCAGGTGGCGCAGGCCGCCGACCAGCATGGCTTTTCGACCATTCTGATTGCCGAGCTGAACCTGAACGACATTAAAGGCATTGCCGCGCCGAGCCTGGAGTGTTGGACGACCACTGCGGGGCTGGCCCCCGTCACCGAAAACATTCGGCTGATGGCAGCGCTGCGTCCGGGGTTTCGTTCGCCTGCCGTAGCGGCGAAGATGGCCGCGAACATCGACCACATGTCGAACGGGCGCTTCGAGATCAACCTCGTGTCGGGCTGGTGGGAGGAGGAGATGAAGATGTACGCGGGCGAGTGGATCGAGCATGATTCGCGCTACGAACGCTCACGCGAGTTTGTGGACATCATGCGTGGGGTGTGGACCGAAGATCGCTTCTCGCACGACGGCGAGTTCTACACCGTTGAGAACACGGTCCTTGCGCCAAAGCCCGTGCAAGACGGCGGCATTCCGCTGTACGCGGGCGGTGGCTCCGAGGCGGGGCGCACCTTCATCGCCGAGCAGTGCGACCACTACCTGATGCACGGCGGCTCGGTCGATAAGATTGCGGGCGACATCGAGGACCTGCGCGAGCGCCGTGCCCAAGCGGGCCACAACCCAGACGATATGCAGTTTGGCATGGCTGCATACATGATCTGCCGCGATACGGAAGCCGAGGCACAGGCCGAGCTGGAGCGCATCACCACGGTCGACTACGAGGCCGAAGGATTCGACAGCTACGACGACTTCGTAGCGAACTCGGAACTCGATTCCGAGGTCGACCTGAAGGACTACTCGGTCTCGAACCGCGGGTTGCGCCCGAACCTGGTAGGCACGCCCGACCAGATCGTAGAGCGCCTGAACGCCTACGCCGATGTGGGCCTCGACCTGGTGCTCGTGCAGTGCAGCCCGATGCTTGAGGAAGTGGAGCGCATCGGACAAGAGGTCATCCCACGGCTGAACGGTGTAGCCGCGGCGTAACTGGCCTCAATGATTGGGATGGACCAACCCGACGTGTAGGGACACGGCGCGCCGTGTCCCTACTCCTTTTTGGGTGATCACTCCACGGTGAGCGTATGGGTGAGCGTGAGAGGTTCGGGGTTATCAACCCACCGATCGCGTCCGTTCACAACAATGGTCGCCTCGCCGGGCTCCTCGAATGTCACCGCAATGGTGCGTTCCATCTCAGCAATGATCCAGTTGCACGCCGTCTGGTGTCTATTTCCACCATCGTACGGCGTGATGGTGGTGCGCATCGGCGCACGCTCGACCTCCTCGCGTACTGCCTGCACGCAGGAACTGGAGCCAAAGGTCGTCACTGTTACGTCGAACGCTTGTCCTGCCTGTGCGGTATCGGGAGCCACGAGTGGATCCGTGGGCGTGATGCCTTCACCAATGAATCCGATATACGCATCAACGGCGTCTTTGTCGGATGAATTGCCCCCCAGAAAGTCGCATCCGGCACCAACCGTGATCAGCAGTACAAATGTGACGAGGACACGAATGGATTTCAGCATGGGGCTGGATCGATCTATGCTACACTTTGCAGGTTCTACACACAGCATGTATGTCCCGATACATTGCAATGTTGCATGTCGCACGGCCGCGTCTACGCCTGCCCATTCTCGGATGCGGCGTGCGGGAGTTCAAACTGAAAGCGGGTGCCGCGCCCTTCGGTGCTCTCCACGCTGACGGACTCGCCGTGCGCCTGCAAGATCTGGTTTACGATGCTCAGTCCCAGCCCTGTGCCGCCACTTTCGCGTGAGCGATGCGGGTCGACGCGGTAGAAGCGTTCAAAGATGCGCTCCAGGTGCTCTTCGGGGATGCCCTTGCCGGTATCCACCACGTCAATGCGCACCTTCTCCTTGCGGCGCGTCACGCGGCAGCGTACGGTGCCCTCATCGGTGTACGCAATCGCATTCTCGATCAGGTTCACAAGTACCTGGCGGATGCGTGCGCGGTCAGCATTCACCTCAAAGCTGGGGATGTCGACTTCCAGGTTGAGGCCCTTCTTGTCAGCCTTCGGACGCAGCATCTCGACAACCTCATCGACCAGATCTTTCAGGTTGAAGACACGTCGGTCGATTAGGTCTTCGCGGTATTCCAGACGCGCAATCTCGATCAGGTCGTTGAAGAGATTCTGAAGGCGTTGTAAGTTGTTGAGGCCCTTCTCGGCATACCGGGTGCGCTGCTCCTCCGACAGCCGCGAGGTGCCAAGCGCCTCCAAGTAGCCGCTGATGGAGAAAATCGGATTGCGGACTTCGTGCGATACATTCCCAATGAACTCGCTCTGCAGCTGCGCCATCCGCTCCAACTCGTTAATTTTCTCGCGGAAGCTGCCGGAGGCCCGGTTGAGGCTCTCGGCCAGATCCTGAAACTCGGCCGCCCGGCTGTCAATGCGGATACGTCCGGTAAGCTGGCCCCGGCTCACGCGCTGCGCCGTGTTGCGGATGCGCTTGAGCGGAGTCGTAATTTTGGAGGCCGCAATCCAGCTCCCAATCACCGTGAGGATCAAGGCCAGCGCCATGCCAGCAAGGATGACGATCTGACTCCGCTCCAGCAGGCTGTACAGCGGCGACGAGGGCTGGCCCACCTGCACCACCATATTTGATTCCGGGCGGTACAGCGTCGCATAGAAGACCCGGGGCTCGTTCAGGTTGAGCCGGTTTTGGTAGCGGATGGTCGAGGCAGAGAGTGTGTTGAGTGCCTCGACATCAAAAAAGCGCGTACTGTCGGCGGAGGCAGGAGCCGGGTCGAACGGCATGCTACCAAGTACGGTATCGGGCGTGGCCACCGTGACCGACCACTCGGTCATGCCCTGCAGATGGCGCAGTGCGTCGCCGCGTTCAGAGGCGGTAGCCAGCTTATCCATCTGCAGGGCCACCCGCTCGGCCTGATTGTTCAGCGTACGCTCCAGCGCGTTCTCGACATCGCTCTTGAAGATAAAGAAGACGTACAGGGCCACCAACACGACCGCCGCGCCCACGAAGAGCGTGAACGTGGATACCATCCAGAATTGGGTTTCCTTACGCTCGGGGACCAAGCGGCTCCAAAGAGAATTGGACACAAATCGATGCAATTAATGAGTAGAATGAGAGGCGTGCGAGGCGGATGAAGCCATCTCGACGCCGACGACAAAAGGGAAGGGCCTGGCGTACCCAAGGTACATCCAGGCCCCTTCCGTTTTTCCGTTTTCGTTAAGGCTGCAGAACGCATGACGTAGCCCGGCGGGCGCAGCATTACGCTTCAGCAGACACTTCTTTGATGAAACGGTAGCCGACGCCGCGCACGGTCTGAATGTGCTCGGCAAAGTCGCCCAGCTTCTCGCGCAGGTTCTTAATGTGCGCATCTACGGTGCGCTCCGTGACCATCATGTGGTCTTTCCAGATGGTTTCGAGCAGCTGCTGGCGGGTAAAGGCCTTCTTCGGATGGCGTACCAGGTAGCGCAGCAGTTCGAACTCGGTCAGCGTAAGCTCGAGGTCTTCGCCACGCAGATGCGCCTTGTACTCATCCTCGTAGATGGTAAGGTCGCCTTCTTCCACCACGCTGCTTTCCTCGACACCCGAGCGGCGCAGCACCGCCTTCACATGGGCCACGAGCAGTTCCTTCCAGCCCGATTCCTTCGTAAGGTAGTCGTCGGCACCAATCGTAAGACCTTCAATCTGGTCTTCTACTTCCGACTTGGCGCTCAGGAAGATGATTGGAATCATCTCCGTTTCGACGCGGGAGCGCAGTTTTTCGCACACCTCAAAGCCATCCATGCCCGGCATCATCACGTCGAGAATGACCAGGTTGGTATCGGAGTTGACCTTTTCCAGGGCTTCTTCCCCGTCGTAGGCTTGGCTCACGTTGTATCCTTCGGCACGCAGGAAGTCGCTTACGAGTTCAACAACGTTGCGCTCGTCATCAACAACCAGAATATCGATCTCGCTGGGGTTTGCAGTAATGGGCATGGGTATCCGTAAAAATTAAAAGGAGAACAATAGCAATACAGGCTACAAAGCAAGACGGTTGTACAATGTCAGGTCTTGCTGTCAGCACAGCGCTCCGTGCCTGGAGGCGCGCCCTGCAAAGCGCAGAAGCCCAGAGAAGCGTCGCGGCATCCGCGACACAGCGGGAAAATCAGGACTTGTGCAAAGGGCGTGCAGCTGCAGACTGATTAATTGGTATGAATGCAGTGGAATTAACGATGATAGTCTCTCTATATTGTTCCATTATCCGCCATAGATGTCGCCGGAGCGTCGCAGTAATGGCGTGGAACGCGCGGGGCAAGCTGGCATGCGATTTCGTAGGGGATCGTGTCGCTCCATCGGGCTACGTCGTGCAGCGTTGGGCCTGCTGCGTCAAAAAGCACCGCATGGTCGCCCACAGAGGTATTCTGCGCAAGGGTACTGGTGGGGGAACCGAGGTCGACCATGCACAGATCCATGCACACCCGGCCCACCATTGGGCGCAAGGTGTCATGAAGGCGCACATGTGCGTGTCCCGATGCTGCACGGGGGTAGCCATCGCCGTATCCAATGCTTAGCGTGGCTACCTGCGTGGCACGCGGAGCGGTCCACCGAGCACCGTACGACACAGTTTCGCCTTGGGGCACCGTGTGCGTGTGGATGACGCGGGCGCGCAGCGACAGCACAGGACGGAGCGCGTTGCGTATGTTATTGGTGGCAGCATCTGGGGCGGGCCTCGAAGTAAGCCCGTACATCCCAAGGCCTACTCGCACGTACTGGGCATCGGCAGGTAGCCGGGTGGGCAGATGCGCGAGTGCATCGGTATTGGCAACGTGCACGGTCGTAGGAGCTGGGCGCAGTGTGCGAACGACCTCGGCAAAGCGCTTCAGTTGTGTGGTATTGAGCGGATGGTCGGGGGTGTCGGCCGTCGCCAGGTGGGTGTAGACGCCCGCTGCCTCCACAGACGAAGCCCGGCGCAAACGCGTCCACCACGTAGGTACGTCGGCATCGTTCAGTCCAAGGCGATGCATCCCGGTATCTACATTCACATGAACCGGCAGGGTTCTATCGAGCGGGGCTGTTGTAAGCATGCGGGCCACTGGCACGCTTGTTACCGAGGCATGTAGGCGATGCGCCGTGTATGCAGGGAGTTCATCGGGTGTAGGAGGAGCCAACACCAGAATAAGTCCGTCAATGCCCAGTTGCCGCAGCGTAATGGCCTCATGAAGACGAGCGACCGCAAATGCCTGAACCCCGGCCTCTTGAAGCAGCGGAGCCACCGTACGTACGCCATGCCCATAAGCATCGGCCTTGAGTACGGCCATGAGCCCCGCTGGGCGGGCGCGCTCGTGCAACACGCGTACATTGTGGCGGATGCAATCGGTGCGTATGGTGGCGTGCACCGCAGCGTTGGGCATGAGGGGGCGTGCAAGGTAACAGATACAGGTGGGGGATGCATAGCATACTGCTTTGGAGCAGGTTCCCCAGCACAAAGCACATTCCGAAGTGCTGCACACAAGGGCGCCTTGCAACGGGATGCGGAACAGCATACAGGCTGTGCACAGCGGAACATCTGGAGTTGAAACCGCTACCTTGTATTCACAGTTTCTAAACGAAAAAGACTATTTCATCTACTGCCCATGGCTGCCTCTCCGTCTAAGTCTGACGTTGCTCCGATTTTGCAGGTTGCCCACACCAGCGCGAACATGCGCCGTCATTGCCACGAGGCGCTGCAGAGCGAGGGGCCCTGCATCGTCCTGGCCGGGGGGACCCGTGCCAAGCGCCAACAGACGTTCGGCACAATCATCGATCTGGCTGACCAGAACGCCCTGCAGTTCCGCGCGGCATCGTTGGTAGGAGAGCGGCGCAAGCATACGCAGAACAGCCTGCGCAAGGTGTTCGATAGCGGATCTGAAGAGCGGGCGCTCCTCTTCGTAGATGGGCTTGACGAATTGCTTACGTGGAGCCATGTTGATGAGCCCACAACCGCTGATGAGGATGCAATGCCGTCTACAGTTGAGTATTTCTTTCAGCGAGTCGAGTCATATCTGTATCCCGTTGTGCTTGGCGTTGACAACGCCGTACACGTCGATGCATTGCGCTCGTGCCATCCGCACCTCGTTGTTACGCACGGAAGTCCAGACGGAGCCGCAGCGTGACTTCGGGCCGCAGCGTTCCTGGGCAGCGCGCCCTTGCGCTGCCCGTCGCCGCACGGTACGCGGCACATCCGCTTCCAGCTAACGTACGAACTGGTGTAGTGCTTTTGCCCAAAAATACCGTTGCCGCTTATGGACCGGATTGCCCAGCTCGAATCATTTCTGGATGACGATCCTGATGATGCGTTTACCCAGTTTGCGCTGGCTCAGGAGCACCTGAAACAAGGAGAACTCGATATCGCCCAAGAATACTTCGAGACCCTGGTGGCCGAACAGCCCGACTATGTGGGCACATACTACCATCTGGGCAAGCTCTACGAGCGGCGCGGCGCGGTAGAGCAGGCCATCGAAACGTACGAGCAGGGCGTCGACGTGGCGCGTACGCAGCGCGATCGCAAGAACCTGTCGGAGCTGCAGGATGCACTGATGCAGGCGAAAGGCGTGGGGTTTTAGCAAAGGGGATACGCAGGCCTCTGCTGTTGAACGATCAGGATTGGTTATGAAGAACACATGCTACCGGATGTGCGGGTGGGGGCTTCTGCTCATCGGGCTGCTGCTGGGCACGCCGTCGACCGCTTACGCTCAAGCCGATACCACCTATGTCGTGAAGTCGGGCGACACGCTCTACAGCATTGCGCAGCGCGTGGGCGCCTCCGTTCGGGCTCTGCAAGTCTGGAACGATCTCGACGGTCCCGCCTTGGCTATTGGCGACACGCTGCGCGTGCGTCCGCCGCAACGTAGATCCTCATTGCCTGATACCTCCCCACCGCCCAATACGCCGCCTAACACCGCCCCGCTGGCGGACAGCTTGCCTCCGGTGGAGCCCCCTACTGATACGACTGATACAACAGCTGCCCCCGACACATCATCCCGCTCTGCCCCTCCATCTACTGCCGATGACCAGACGGAATCGCAATCGGCATCGGCACGCGCAGCCGATCAAGTGTCGTGGCAGACCGTCGCACGTCCTGAAGGGGCAACGTGGATCGACCTGGCGCTGCGGACCGGCGTCACCGCCGACTCGCTCTGGCGCCGCAACGACAGGCCGGCCCAGGTGCCCGATCCGGTATACGTACCCACGGGGTCCGTTCAGGCCGAGCAGCATACGGTGGCCGCAGGCGAGACGCTCTACAGCCTCGCAGGGCAGTACGGCGTGAGCGTGCGTGCGCTGCAGGCCGCCAACGACCTTGACGCGACGAACCTGCGCATTGGGCAGACGCTCCGCATCCCCAACCAGCAGCCTATGTTGACCACTGCCTGGGCACCGCCTGATACGGCTCAGGTAGCAGCGTTTCCCTCGGCCTTTGCGGGGCGCCTTACGGCCAGCGGCGCAAACTATGATCCCGAAACCCTGGTGGGCAGTCATCCAACCTTGCCCTACCATTCCGTTGTGCTAATATCATATCCGGTTGATGCCCCTGTCCAGGACGCCCGCCACGTGTTCGTGCGTATCATTGATCGAAGTGTGAACGGCCCCGAAGTGTCAACTGCTGCAGCCGAGGCGCTCGAACTGCAGAGCACAGACCGCGCCGCATTGCGCGTGGTGTGGCATGCGCCCAAATAGCTTCGCATCCGAATGTGCTCCTCACATGCGCTGCGAACAGATGCGTGCGATTGGCATAGGCCAACGTACCTGTTGCTTTCTCAACACCCCGCCTCGCCCTAATGTCTGATGCCAACGCCTCGTCCGAGTGGCCCGCCTGGATGCAAGCTGGGTTGTTTTTCGCCCTGGCATTCGGGGGGATCCAGAGCGTAGCTGCCGTGCTGCAAGGGACCATCACACTTTCGGCGCTCGTCAGCGCTGTCATAGCCGCTCTCACCGGCGCGGGCATTGTGTACAGCTACGAATGGCGGCGCCAGGCGGGTGTGTTCGATCTGCCCCCCGCGTCTGAGGCCGAGACGTCCGAACACGCCGGTCGTCCTGTTCCAGAGGCCAAATCCTCTGCATCCTCGTCCCAAGACGAGGCCGCGTCGTCATCATAACACGCATTGTGGTGGCAACATTCACTCCTAATCGCATGGCCATACATGATGCGCTGACATTTCGACATATCTGCAGAGTTGGGCACAGCGTTTGACACTCGTGCTGTACAACGTTTGTTGTACGAAGTAAACGAAAGAGGTTGTATGAGCACGCTTCGCACTGCAGGCCTGATGGCCTTTATGATGGTCCTGTTTGCCCTGGTGGGGCACGCGCTGGGCGGCACGGGCGGTATGACCGTTGCCCTGGTTATTGCGCTCGGCATGAACGTCTTGAGCTATTGGTTTAGCGACGCGATCGTCCTGAAGATGCATGGCGCACAGGAGATCAGTCGGGCCGATGCACCTGCGTTGTACGACATGGTCGACCGGCTGCGCCGCCGCGCTGATTTGCCGATGCCGCGTGTGTGCATCATTCCGCAGGATCAGCCTAATGCGTTCGCTACCGGGCGTAATCCAGAGAACGGCGTGGTAGCTGTAACGCGAGGCATCATGCGCACGCTGAACCGCGAGGAACTGGAGGGCGTGATTGCGCACGAACTGGCGCACATCAAAAACCGAGACATCCTCATCTCGTCGATCGCAGCCACTATGGCCGCTGCGATTACGCTGCTGGCCCGCTTTGGCTTCTTCTTTGGCGGCGGACGCGAGCGCGGCGGCTTCGTTGGGGCGCTCCTTATGATGATTCTGGCGCCCGTGGCGGCTATGCTCATCCAGATGGCCATCTCGCGCTCGCGCGAGTACGTAGCCGACCGCGACGGCGCCCACATTGCACAGAACCCGATGGGACTGGCGCGGGCGCTGCAGCGGCTGGAGTCGACAGCGCGACAGCAGCCTATGCGCGGGGGCAGCGAGAGCACCTCGCATCTGTTCATCGTGAACCCATTTTCGGACGGAATGCGTGGGCTAAAAAGCCTCTTTTCTACGCACCCCTCCACCGAAGACCGCGTAGCGCGTTTGAATGAGCTGGCGCGCACCGGTGTGTAGGCGACCGAGCATGTGGCTGTGCCCTACCCAATTGCGCATTACTCCTGCAGCATGCGGCCGCGCAGGTAGGGCACAGCCAGTGTGAGAGTGCGCAGCACCATGAGCACAGTGATACCCACCCACACGCCACTCAGGCCCCATCCCATGGGCTGCACGAGAAGCAAGACCGCCGCTGCACCTCCTGCCGAAAGAAGCATTGCTTTAGCCAGATACGGAAAGCGCTCAGCGCCCATGTAGATGCCATCCCCCACGAACACGAATCCGTTGAGCGGTTGCAGAAGCGCCACCACCGGAAACACGGTGAGAATGGCCTGGATGGTCGCAGCATCATCGGTAAAGAAACCCGGCAAGACGGGGCGTAGCAGTCCGAACCCGATGCCAAGCCCACACCCAAGGAGCACGCCCCAGCCCAGCAGACGGTTCGACACGGTGCGAGCCCGATCTGGGGTCTCTGCCCCCAGGTGCTTCGCCACGAGGGCCTGTGCCGCCACCGCCAGGGCATCGACCACCAGCGCCATGAAGAGCCAGAGCTGCGCTGCCACCTGGTGGGCGGCTACGGCGGTTACGCCCACGCGAGCAGCCACTGCCGTAGCCAGCGTCATGGTGCCCACAAGCGCCGCTGTGCGCATGATGAGATCGCGCCCCACACGCAGTAGCGGAAGCAGCGCACGTGGCGTAGGCCAGAACCAGGTGATGTGGAAGTCAGCGCGGTAGGTGCGAAACAGCAACACCATAAACGCAAGCGCTCCTATCCACTGCGCCGTCACCGTAGCCACCGCTGCCCCAGTCAGGCCCCAACCCAGCCCAAAAATAAGGATAGGATCGAGCACCAGATTGACCAGATTGAGACCAATGGTCACGTACATGGGCGTACGCGTATCCTGATACCCACGGAATGCACCGTGTGCGGCCGTAATAAGCAGCACAGCCGGCCCCGCGAATGCACGTATGCGCAGATAGGCAAGCGCAGGTTCGAGCAACTCGCCTGTTGCCCCCATCAGGCGCAGGAGCGGCACCGCAGCAGCCTGAAGCACAGCGAGAGCCGCACAGCCCGTGACGAGCGCCAGGACGACCGCGCGTACCACCACACGTCCGGCAGCGTCGCGGTCGCCGGTCCCTACGTGGCGTCCCACGCGCGGTGTCGTGCCATAGGCCAGAAAGTTGAAGATGACAAAAGCCATTGAAAAGAGTGAGGCATTTACGCCCAGCGCCGCCAGCGGCACGCGTCCAAGCTGGCCCACGAACGCTGTATCGACAAGCGATACAAGCGGGTCGGTCGCCAGCCCCGCAAGAGCCGGAATGGCCAGATGGAAGATAGCACGGTCGTCATCGGTCCAGAGGCGCATTGGGGGCGTAGTGCCAGCGAGCAAAACATGGCGAACGCGCATCCACACGGAGGGGCGTACGGAAAGTTCAACGCGGGGTAGCCGCCGCTTTGCACTGAGCACGCACCACGTGAGTAGGCCCACCAACGGTACACAGCGCCGGTGTCTTTGCATCCGCCCCACATGATGATAAAGGTTGCATAACAACCGAGCTATCGCTTAGGGGTATGTAATCCATGCCGTGCATCCATCCATAAAACTCACCGGTTGCCTGTGACTGCCTCTGCTACTGAGGGTCCACTCGTGCTTGTTGTTGACGACGAGGAGGATTTGTTGAGCCTGCTGGAGTACAACTTGCAGGAAGAGGGATTCGCGACCGTGCTTGCACGCGATGGGGTCCAGGCGCTGGAGCAGGCGCGCGAGCACGATCCCGATCTGATTATTCTGGATGTGATGATGCCCCGCCTGGACGGCATTGCGGTGTGCGAGCGCGTGCGCAAAGATGCCCATCTGCGCACCACCCCCATCATGATGCTAACCGCACGCTCCGAAGAGGACGACCAGGTGGCCGGGCTCGATGTGGGAGCCGATATCTACATCAGCAAGCCCGTCTCGGTATCGGTAATTATCAGCCAGGCGCGGGCCCTTCTGCGTAGTGCACAGCGCTACGACACCCCACCGAACCAGTTGGTGGTCCACTCGCTTACCATAGACCGCGACCGCTACTTGGTGTATCAAGACCAGGAGTCGGGCGAGCAAAAAGAGATGCGTATGCCGCGCAAAGAGTTTGAACTGCTCTACTTTTTGGCATCGCATCCGGGCAAAGTATTCTCGCGCCAAAAGATTCTGGATAACGTGTGGGGGCCGGATGTATACGTGGTGGACCGCACGGTAGACGTACATATTCGCAAGATTCGCGAAAAGATTGGCAGTGCCCTCATTGAAACCGTCAAGGGTGTCGGTTATCGTTTTAAAGAATAGCCCCCAACTAAAATAGCTCGCATTCGGGCATCGCTTCGCTTTGGGGTGTGCACGGCGCACGGGGCGCACTCTGCTTTGTACGACAACAAGTAGCCTTCTCGACAGCACTCGCTCACTAACGCTTTGCAACTGCATGAATCGTCTACCTCGTTTAACAGGCTGGCCTGCGGCACTCTGTAGTGTGGCGCTCCTGGCTGGATTGGTGTTGTTTACTGGATGCGGCGGCGACACGGTGCAAACCGTACGCGTTGACGGATCGAGTACGGTATTTCCTATTTCGCGGGCTGCGGTAACGGATTACCAGCAGGAGAATCCAGATGCGCGTGTGGTGGCGGGCAACAGCGGCACCTCCGCAGGCTTTCAGCGCTTCTTTCGCGGCGAAACCGACGTGACCGGCGCTTCGCGTCCGATTCGTGAAGACGAGCTCCGCCGCGCCGAGGAGGCCGGCATCGAGTTCATTGAGCTGCCGATTGGATACGATGGGATTTCCATCACGACGCATCCCACCAACGATTTTGTGTCGTGCCTTACGGTGAGCGAGCTAAACGCGATCTGGAGAGACGAAAGCCCGGTAGCGCAGTGGAGCGACATCCGCGAAGGCTTTCCGGATAAGGAGATTCGCCTGTACGGACGCTCATCGGCCAGCGGCACGTACGACTACTTTACCGAGGCCATCAATGGCGAGCGTGGCAACATTCGCGACAACTACAACGCCAGTGGTACCGACAACGCTACCGTGCAGGGCGTATCGCGCGATCAACGCGGCATGGCGTTCTTCGGATTGTCGTACTACGAAAACAACAGCGATAACCTGCGCCTCATTGCCGTTGACAACGAGCAGGGGGAAGGATGCGTAGAGCCTACCCAAGAAACGGTAGCCAACGGCACCTACCAGCCGCTCGCCCGTCCCGAGTTTATCTACGTGAACGTGGCCAGCATGCAGGACAACCCCGAAGTTGTCTCGTTCGTACGCCACTACATTGCCAACGCGCAGCGGTTTGTGCGACAAGCCGAGTACATTCCGTTTGAGGCAGCGGTCTACGATACCGTGATGCAACGCTTTGAGAATCGCACAACGGGTAGCATGTTTGAAGGCAGCGGCCCCACCATTGGCGTGCGCATTGGCGACCTGCTCGATCGCATGAACACAAACGATGCCCCAGCGCCCTCTGACTCGACCACGACGGCCCCCGATACCACCAACGTAGGCTCGTAGCCGAGCAGCTATGCTCTACACGTTGAGGCGCGAGGCTGCAGCGGGCGGTCTCGCGCTATTCTGTTCTACGCACGAAGCGTCTTCACCCCGGCCCCATGCCTACATCGTCTCCCCCATCGGCCACCATGTCGCAGCCGTCCTCTGATGCGTCTGACGCCTCAATGGATCTGTCGGCGAACCTATACCGAAGCCCACGCGAGCAGCTCGTGAAGTATGGGCTTGGGCTCTGCGCCGTGCTCACTATTCTGACAACGCTGGGCATTGTAGGCATTCTGCTCTACGAGTCGATCGGCTTTTTTTCGCAGGTATCGGTGATTGACTTCCTGACGGGCACCGACTGGGAGTTCGCCGGAGCCGACCCGTCGTTCGGTGTGCTGCCGCTGGTGTCGGGGACGCTGCTCATTACGGGTATTGCGGCAGCGGTGGCTATGCCCATTGGCCTGGCCAGTGCCATCTACATCTCGGAGTACGCTTCGCCTGGCGCTCGGCGCTGGCTTAAACCGGCGCTGGAGGTGCTTGCAGGCGTACCCACAGTCGTGTACGGCTTCTTTGCGCTTACGTTTGTGTCGGGGGTTATCATTCAAGGCTTCGACTCAACGCTCCCACCTTTGAACGCACTAAGCGCCGGGCTCGTGGTAGGCATCATGATTATTCCGATGGTGGCCTCAGTCAGCGAAGATGCCATTCAGGCCGTGCCTAAGTCGCTGGCGGCCGGGGCCTATGCGCTGGGCGCAACTAAGTTTGAAGTGGTGCTACGCGTCATTGTGCCCGCCGCGCTTAGTGGCATCATCGCCAGTTTTATTCTGGCACTGAGCCGCGCTATCGGCGAAACCATGATCGTGGCTATCGCTGCGGGCGCTACGGCTACGCTGACGGCCAACCCGCTCGAATCCATCCAAACCATGACGGGCTTCATTGTACAGGTGGCCAAGGGCGACATTGATCAGGGCACGGTAAGCTACCAGAGCCTCTTTGCGGTAGGACTGCTGCTGTATCTGATTACGCTGGGGATGAACCTGGCAGCAAACTGGATTATCCGACGGTATCGCGAAAACTACTGATGAACGATCATAGCGCATTCCATCCACAGCTTGATAAGCGCCGCCGCTACGGCACGCTCATTGCTGGACTGCTGTTTGCAGCCACCATGCTGGGGCTCCTGGTTCTTGCTACGCTCATTGTAGACGTGGTGACAACCGGCTCGGGCTGGCTCAGCAAGCAGTTTTTAACGGGCTATCCGACCGCACGCCCCGAAACGTCGGGGATCTGGCCTGCTATTGTTGGATCCCTCTATCTGATGCTCGTTGTCGCAGCTACAACGGTGCCGCTGGGTGTAGGCACGGCGCTATATCTGGAAGAGTATGCCGATGAGGGCGGGCTGAAGCGGATGATCCAGCTTAACATTACCAATCTGGCTGGCGTGCCCTCGGTCGTCTACGGGATTCTGGGGCTCGGCGTCTTTGTGTACCTGTTTGATATGGGGAGCAGCCTGCTGGCTGCCGGACTCACGCTCTCGCTTCTGGTGCTGCCCATCGTGGTGATTAGCGCCCAAGAAGCGCTGCGCTCCATTCCGCAAGGCGTGCGCGAAAGTGCGTTTGCCCTGGGCGCCACGCGGTCGCAGGTCATCTGGCACCACCTGATTCCGATGGCGCTGCCTGGCATTATGACCGGTGTGATTCTGTCGCTGAGCCGTGCAGTAGGCGAAACTGCCCCGCTGGTGCTCGTTGGTGCATCGCTGGCGATCAACTTTACACCTGCGCATCTGCTCGACGACTTCACTGCGCTGCCTATGCTCGTCTTCCAGTGGACCGAAGAGCCGGGAGCGTCGTTTCAAGAGTTGGCTGCAGCAGCAATCATTGTGCTAATGGCCTTCCTGCTACTGATGAACCTGTCAGCCATCTTGCTCCGCAATTACTTTGAAGATCAACTGACCGGATAGCACAGGCGGCAGTTCTCTTCTGCATCCTTTTGTACAGCGTTTTTCAACCTTATGGCTTCTGTAGACCCATCGAACGTCGGCCCCTCGTCCACGCAGACCGACACCGCCCCCTCCACCAACTCTACAGCAGAAGATGCGCGGCAGGAGGATACAACTACGGCTGCCACCGGCCATGATGGCAACGCCGCATCAGAAAGCAAAGCGGAAACAAAGATCGCGGTGTCGAACCTCAATTTCTGGTATGGCGACGACACCCACGCGCTGCAAGACATTACGATGAATGTGAAGGCCAACCGGGTGACCGCGCTCATTGGCCCCTCGGGATGTGGCAAGAGCACGCTCATCCGCTGCTTTAACCGGATGAACGAGCTGATCCCTAACACCACGCTCGAAGGCAGCGTTCATGTCAATGGGCAGAACATCTATCAGGCCGACCCCGTCGCGGTGCGGCGGCACATTGGCATGGTGTTTCAGAAGCCCAACCCCTTCCCGAAGACGATCTACAAAAATGTGATATGGGGTGCGCGTATTAATGGATACACCGGCAACGAAGACGCGCTTGTAGAGCGGTGCCTGCGCCAAGCCGCGCTCTGGGATGAGGTGAAGGACAACCTGCACGGCAGCGCCTACAACCTGAGTGGCGGCCAGCAGCAACGCCTGTGTATTGCCCGTGCGCTGGCGGTAGAGCCCGACATCCTGCTGATGGATGAGCCTACCAGTGCGCTCGATCCCGTGGCTACAGGCAAGTTCGAGGATACCATTAGCGAGTTGCGCTCTGAGTACACCATTGTCGTCGTAACGCACAGCATGCAGCAAGCCTCGCGCGTGAGCGACGAAACCGTCTTCCTGTATATGGGACGCCTGATCGAAATGGGCGCCACCGAGCAAGTCTTTACCCGTCCGCAACAAGAGCGCACCGAGGCCTACGTTACGGGCCGATTTGGATGATGCCTCGTGCGCGGCGGGCTTCGCAGCCTTCTGATGCGCTTACGCTCCTATGTCTTCTTCTGCAAACGAACCCCGGTCGCAGCTCGATAGCGAGCTCCACACGCTGCGCCGCTATCTCGTCTCCATGGCCACCCTGGTCGATGAGCAGCTGGCCCACGCCATGAACGCACTCATTCAGGGCGATGTCGAAGCAGGCGAGGCCGTAGCTGCCCGCGACAGCGAGGTCGATGCCTTGGAGCTAACCATCGACCGCCACTGCGAGCGTATCCTGGCGCTACACACGCCGGTAGCCGCGGATCTGCGCATGCTCATCATGGCGGTGAAGATTAACACCGACTTTGAGCGCATTGGTGATCACTGTCGCAACCTGGCCCGCTATACGGCGCCGCTGGCCGACTTTCCGGATATGCTGGCCGCCACGTCCGTTCCCCGCATGGCCGACATTGCCCGTGATATGCTGCGCGGGGCCGAGGAGGCCTTCATCAACCGAGACCGCGTGAAGGCGCGCACGGTCATTGCCCGCGATCAGCAGGTGAACCGCCTGCATGCTGAAAACCTGTCTGCGCTCATTGCACAGATGCAGCAGAAGCCCGAAGCGACCGAAGCGCTGTCGTATCTCATTACCGCCAGCAAAGCCATCGAGCGCATCTCTGATCACGCCAAGAACATTGCACAGGGCATCGTTTTTCTGGTGGAAGGCACCGACATTCGTCACCAACGCCTCTCCGACGCTGATCGTCCGTCGTAGCCGGTTAGGGCCGCCGGTCAGTCGTCATCGTGCAGGCGCATCAGCCCTTCCTGTGTGACTGACGCAACGAGCGTACCGCCCTGCGTGAATAGTTGACCGCGCACGAACCCGCGCGCCCCATGCGCAGCCGGGCTCTCGGCGGTGTACAGCAGCCACTCGTTCACCGAAAACGGGCGATGAAACCACATAGCGTGATCGAGCGAGGCGAGTTGCACATCTGGATCCAGAAACGACCGTCCGTGCGGACGCAGCGCGGTGCCCAGCAGCCCGTAGTCGGACATGTAGGCGAACACGGCCTGATGCAGCAGGGGCTCGTGGGGCAGCGTGCCGCGCGCTCGGAGCCACATCGGATTGGTGGGGGCTGCCGGTTCGGGTGCAAACGGATTGACCGGATTCACGCGCCGCACTTCTACCGGGCGCTCTTCGGTGTAGAGCGCACGCAGTCGCGGCGGGATGCGCCCTTCGATCTGGCGTAGCAACTCCATGTCCGATTGCAAGGTGTCGGGCGGCGGCACATCGGGCATCGCCGTCTGATGCGAAAGGCCGGTTTCCTGCTTTTGAAACGAGGCCGCCATGTTGAAAATGGCACGCCCGTGCTGAATTGCGATGATGCGCCGCGTAGTAAACGACGACCCGTCGCGCAGGCGGTCAACCTCGTACACGATCGGCGCCTCCACATCCCCTGGCAGGATAAAGTAGCCATGCATAGAGTGCGCCACCCGGTTGGGATCGTCGAGCGTGCGCTGCGCCGCCACAAGCGACTGCGCCAGCGCCTGTCCGCCAAACACGCTGCCGGACCCAATGTCGTAATTGGTACCTCGAAAAATCGTATCTTCAATGCGCTCCAGGTCAAGCAGCGTGCGCAGGTTGTTGAGTGTGTAAGCCATCTACAATCCGAAGAAAAACCAAGAAGAAAGGAGGAACCAGCGCATTGGTGCTATATCAGAATCAGGGTTCGGACTCATGAGGCAGGCGGTAGATGCAGCGCCCCCAGGCGGGCCGCACGGGTTGCGCCCGTTACCGAAGGGAGCGCCGTAGCCGTGCCATGCGTCCACTCATGAGCAAGCACCGCCATCCCAATGGCCTCTTTCATATCCGGGTCGATGCCTACGTCAGCCGTTGAGGCGACAGAAATCGGCGCAAACGCGTTGCGTAGTGCCTGCATGAGCGTACTGTTGTGCACACCGCCCCCGCTTACAAGCATGCGGTCGGCGGGCGCATTGGGGCGGATGAATTGGGCATACGCCTGATACACCGATGATGCCGTAAGCAGTACCGCGGTGGCCAGTGCATCGTGGCGGCTGCCGTCGTGTCTACGGACCTGTGCCCACACGCGTTGCGCATAGTCGGTTCCGAACTGCCCCCGCCCAGTAGAGCGCGGCGGAGGCTGCTGAAAGAAGTCTTCGCGGATGAGTGTAGCCACCACATCGGCGTAGGGCGTACCGGCCTTAGCGTAGGCCCCGTCGGCGTCGTAGGGTTCATCGAAAAGCAGTTCAGTGAGGGCGTCGAGCACCATGTTGGCCGGTCCGGTATCGAAGGCGCGCACATCGGCGCGAGAAGCACCTGCGGGCACAACGGTCACGTTGGCAATGCCACCCAGGTTCAGCATGAGGCGTGTTTCCTGCGCATCCCCCAGAACGGCATAGTCAAAGTACGGAATAATAGGTGCGCCCTGGCCATGAAGCGCCATGTCGGCGGGCCGAAAGTCGCCCACCACGGGGCAATTCAACGCGGAAGCCAGCGCGCCCGGGGCGCCCAACTGCAGCGTACCGCGTCCGGGTGGCCCATCGGCAAGCGAGGCCGGGACGTGCGCGATCGTCTGCCCATGCACGCCTACAAGGTCTATGCTCGAAAGCGGGCGAGCAGCTTGGTTCATCAGTGCAGTGACGGCATCGGCGTAGCAGTCGGCCAAGTGGCCATGCAGCGCCGCCAGATGGTCGATTGGCGCGCGCCCGCTACGGCTTAGGGCGTGCAGCCTGCGGTGCAGGTCGTCGCTGTACGAAGTGTGGTAGGCGGCTTTTACGTTGAGCTGGATCGTGTCTCGCGCTCCCGTGAGTTTGACAAGAACGGCATCCACGCCGTCGAATGACGTGCCACTCATGAGGCCCGCAACGTAGCGACACTCAGACTGAGTAGAGGGAAACGCCGCAGCAGGAAACATGTCCATACAAGTGGGGGGCTAAGATCGGATGAAAGCGCCGTGTTAGTGAGGTGCATGCGTACGGATCACAGCGTTGTATCCGTTCCATACCAGTGTTCAATTGCACGCTACAGCACCCTCCAGGCGTGGAACGTTACCTACCCCGCTCTGTAACGAACGCGTCCGCAACGTATCTGTACTTATCCTCTCGGTGCATTGTCTGCTGATTCCAATCGCTTAATGGCTACGCGCTCTACTCGGGGGGCTGTTTGTTGGATTGTTGTCTGGTGTGCATTTTGTGTATTGGGTAACAGCCCCACGACTGCGCAGAGCTTAGACCGACTGGCAGATACCGAAGCCAGCGTAGCGTACTACTTTTACGCACGTCCGGGCGACGCTACCGTGCAGGTATCAGTCTGGGGTACGATTGGAAACACCGGGATCTACGAAGTGCCCACAGATACGCAGCTCGACAAGCTCCTGACTATGGCGGGTGGAGCACCGATTGATACACGCCAGCGCGGCCAAGACCCCGACGATATTCGCATTACGCTGTACCGCACGGGCGAGGATGGGGACCGCACCATTGTGTACGAGGAGCCATTAGAGCACTTAGTGCAAAACCCGGAGTATCCGGCACTACAAGACGACGACATCCTGGTTGTGGAGTTAGAGCGTGCACGCACGCCCTTCCGGTTCCGGGATGTGCTGGGTATTGTGAGCAGTTTGGCCAGTCTTACGCTGCTTGGGCTGCGCATATTTGACAGAAATTAAATTACTTATGTAGGCGAAGAGGCAACGGTACTCAAGCACGGGTGTGCGTGCTATTGGTCTCTTTTGCTTTCTACGCTTACAGAGCGTGCAAGCGTACCGGTTTGACGCTCATGCAGAAGCCTGACAGTTTCTTATGGCCTCTCCTTCGCTGCCCCCAAACGGACAAAACGGACGCCACGACGCGGCGCCCACGCCATGGCCTGCCCAGGGCCAGTTGTACGACGATGTGTACCACCCCGAGGGTAACGGGGTGTCGCAGCTACGCGAAATGGCCGGGCTGCTCTGGGCCCACAAATGGATTATCCTGGGGGTGTTCGTTCTGGTGATGGCAGCAGCTGGTGCGTACACCTACACCCTGCCCAACCAGTACCAAACATCAAGC
>CAJXLX010000023.1 GCA_913056335.1 uncultured Rhodothermaceae bacterium | reverse complement strand
CCACGATGAGCGCTCGAGCTTCGGCGTGCTCCATCACATAGGCCATCTGCTCGGGGCCATGCGACAGGTAGATGGGCACATCCACCAGACCAGCAATGAGGCATCCCATGTCGGCGATGCAGAAATTCACGTCGCTCTCCATAAGAAACGCGACCTTGTCGCCGCGCTCCAACCCCAGTTCGCGCAGCCCAAGCGCCATCTCTTCCGACTGGACCCGAAACTCAGGCAGGCCCATCGGCTCCCACGAGGTGGGCCCGGTCGGCTGGTTAAACGAGCGCGGGTTGGGAAAGCGCTCGGCGGCTTCATACATCAAGTCGGGTAGTGTTTTCCCGAGAATCGGATCGCCCGAGGTGGGCGGTGCGGTGTGAATCGTTTCAGACATAGAAGACAGGGGGTTAGCATAAGTGGAAGAAAGCGTCATAGCCGCACGGTGCCATCCAGCAGCAGGACGTTAGGCCACGGCGCATGTGGTGTAGCTGCGCAACGTTTGGCGAATGGCTGTTTCGATAAAATCGTTCTGGTCGATACGAATGTCGACGCGTTCTGCAAGCAACAGCGATACCGTGCCGTGCAACGATGCCCAGATGGTGCTGGCTGATACCCGCGCATCCGCCACCTCGAACACGCCCTCGTCGGCCCCTTCGGCCAGCGCCTCGGCAATGGTGTCAAGGTTGCGCCGCGCGCGCCGGTACTTCTCAGCAGGGTAGCGTTCCATCTGCTCTGGGCGCAGTTGAAACATGATCTCGTAGTACTCCGGATTGTCGAGTCCAAATGTGATGAACTGCTCGCAGAGCGCCCGTAGCCGCTTTACCGGTCGATTCGGAAACCGATCTACGATGCCCCCGAACGCGGTGTACAGCTGCTGCATCCCTTCGTCAATGAGCGCATGCAGCAATGCATCCTTGCTTTCAAAATGCAGGTAGATGCTCGTTGCACTATAGTTAATCGACTGAGCAATCTTGCGCATCGACAGGTTGTGATACCCTTCCTTCACCAGCAGGCGGCGGGTCGTATCCAGAATAAGACGACGCAGGTCGCCATTTGAAGTTGGCACATCACTCATAAAGCGGAACAGGATAACGGGATGGATAAAGAACGCACAGCAAGAAAAACGGTCATCGATAGCCCGGCAACGCACAGCAGGGGGCGTGGCGAGTCGCATCCCAACGCCTTTGTAACGTACAACATACCTCATGGCATATTCAACCGCCAACGGCATATTCTCTGCGCAGAACAGGCGCATGCTGAACGGAGCCCGCACATGGGCTGAACTGTGCGCTCCCTGCGGCTTATGAACGGGCGTGTGCTACTTGTGCTTACTTGCCCCCTTGTCTCATGGCTGAACAGGCTCCTCCCCCGCACGACGATCCAAATACGCCTCGCCCGCTTAGTCCCACGCGCTCTCGGGTGCTGATCACCATTATTCTGCTGCTCTCTATAGCTACGGCGCTGGGCAGTGCCTACTTCCTCGTGAACACCGCCGAATCGGCTCTCGAAGGGGTTCCGGCCGACTCTGTTGAGGTTGTAGATTGACGCTGCCTCACGTATGGCGTTCGCTTTCTCATTTTGCTACCTGCGCTCCCCATGTCGACCACTACCTCTGCATCAGACGCTCCCACCGGCGCGGCGCTGCGCCACGCCCTGGAGCACCCTGCCACATATCCATATGCCCCGGACTCCATTACGGTGGTGCAAACCCACATTTCGTACGTGGCTCTGGCCCCGCCGTACGTGTACAAGATCAAGAAGCCCGTGGACCTTGGCTTTCTGGATTTCACCACGCTGGAGCGCCGCCGCCACTACTGCGAAGAGGAAATCCGCCTGAACAGCCGCCTCTGCGGACGCATCTACGAGGGCGTGGTCCCTATTTCGATGACCGACGACGGCCTGCGCCTCGATGACGACTCGAATGTGGTGGAGGTCGCCGTGAAGATGCAGATGCTGCCCCACGAGCACTTTCTGGATGCACGTCTCGACCGCGGCGTGCTTACCGAAGACGATCTCGATGCGGTGGTGGATACGCTGGCTCCGTTCTACCGCGAGCGTACCTCCACCCCCGAAATCGCGGCGAACGGACGGATTGATCGCATCTGGGCCAATATCCGCGAGAACTTCGAGCAGGCTACCAGCCACCGCGATGCGCTCATTACGCATCCGGCCTACGAAGCCCTTCAGTACGCCGCCGAGCGGTTCATGGATCAGCATGCTGCGCTCTTCCATCAGCGACGCGCCAATGGTGCCATTGTGGACGCGCATGGCGACTTGCGCCTTGAGCACGTCCATCGCAGCAAGCACGGCATCTGCATCTATGACTGCATTGAGTTCACCGAGCGGTTTCGGCACATCGACATCGCCAACGATGTGGCGTTCCTGGCGATGGAGCTCGACGTGTTTGGGCGGCCCGACCTGTCGCGCTCCTTCATTCGGGGTATGGCGGATGCGATGGGCGATCCGGATCTGCACACGCTCGTTTCGTTCTACAAGAGCTATCGCGCCTTTGTGCGGGGCAAGGTCAACGGCATGAAACGCAGCGACCCCGACATCACGGGCGAGGCCCTGGACGCGTGCAAGCGCGACAGCCAACGATTCTACCAGTGGGCCCTGCGCTACTTCGTAAACGACGCTCGCCCCTGCGTGGTCGTGGTGATGGGCCGCCCCGGCACAGGCAAGAGCACACAGGCACAGGCGCTCCGTGACGCGCTGGGCTGGGAGGTCGTGTCGTCCGATCGCGTGCGCAAAACCTTGGCGGATGTACCGCTGCACGAACGCCCCGATGCCGCCACTCGCACCCAGCTCTACAGCGCTGACATGTCTGCGCGCACCTACGCCACGCTGGCCGACCGGGCCGCCGAACGCGCCCAGAATGGGCAGAGCACTATCTTAGATGCTACCTACAGTCGCTGTAGCACGCGAAACGCCCTGCGTGAACGCCTGCATGACGTCAGCATCCAGCCTATCTTCGTCGAGCTCACCGCGCCCGATGAGGCGCTTAAGCAGCGCCTCGATGCCCGAACCACACAGTCGGACGTGGTATCGGATGCGCGGGCGGAGGACTTCGAGATGCTCACCGCACGCTACGAAGCGCCCGATGCGCTCGAAGACGCCCGCCACGTTCGCGTGTCCGCTCACGACAACCCCGACATCACCACGCTCGACCTGCTCAAACAGCTCATTCGCATAGCGTAGGTACGTAGATCTCCAGCTGCTATGCACGCTACCATATCAGAGTAGGTAAACGTTGAGTGATAGCTCTCCTGATAAAAAACCGTTCCTGGATCGAACGGTCCTCCGTTCGCCTGCACCGGAGACGTCCGCGCCGGGGGCGCTCCCAGTCCCCGGCTACAGGCTCATTCCTTCCATCACTTAGCCTTGAACCGCTACCCGCCCTCTTGTGCGCCATTGCCCCACCGCGATCTGCGCCACCGCACGGCGAACAAGCCCCCCTTCACCCCATATCAACAAATCCATTAACCGCAGTTTCACACAAATAACTTTCAGTCAGGGCGCTTTGTCCTGGAGGATACACGCTATGGATACGCTTCCGGTGTCACAACTGCTGAATCACAAGGGCCACGAGGTGGTCACCACCACGCCCGCTGCCACGGTGCGCGACGCCATCCGCACCATGGTCGACCACAACGTAGGCTCCATTCTGGTAATGAACGACGGCGCTATCGCCGGTATCTTTACCGAGCGCGACTACCTGCGCCGCATTGTGCTGCAGGGCCGCACCTCCGACACCACGCGGGTCAGCGAGGTCATGACCACGGACCTGGTCACGGTGCCGCCGTCGTGCACGGTGGGCGAGTGCATGGAACTGATGACCGAGCACAAATGCCGCCACCTGCCCGTAGTTAAGTCCGACGGCAGCCTTCGAGGCATTGTCTCGATTGGCGACTGCGTGAAGTACGTGTCGGAGCAGGCCAAGAACGAGGTCGAGTCGCTCCGCTCGTATATTTCAGGGGGATACACGGCGTAGTGCCGCGCTGCCGGTGCCAACCGCGCTCCGCCGGTGCGGATGCACGAACCAAGCTACGCCATCACAAACTGAAGTACGGCGGCGTAATGGATGGCGCTGCCGCTAAGCACAAAGAGATGCCACACGCCGTGGTTGAATGGAATGCGGTGCCAGCCAAAGAAGACGACGCCCCCGGTGTAGGATACCCCACCTGCCACGAGCCAGGAGAACCCCTCCCACGACAGAATTTCGATGAGCGGCTCCGCACAGAAGATGCCCACCCAGCCCAGCACAACATATGGCACCACGGCGCCCCAGTGGAAGCGGTGCTGCGAGTACACCTTAAAGAGGAGCCCGGCAATGGTGCAGCCCCATACCATAGCCAGTACGCCCCAGCCGAGCGGGTCATTGAGCCCCAGCATCACCAGAAAGGGCGTGTAGGTGCCCGCAATGAGCAGGTAGATCCCGATGTGGTCGGCCACCCGGGCGAGGTATTTCAGGCGCGGATGGCGTACGCTGTGGTAGAACGTAGACGCGCCGTACAGAAAGACCAGCGTGGCCCCGTAGAGCGCCCCGCTGGCCCACAACCAAGAGTTGTCGAGCACCGCACCACGCATCAACAGTACAAGCCAGCCGATGAGGCTAAGGACCAGCCCTATGCCGTGGGTAAGGCTGTTGATGCGCTCCTCGCGAACGGATTGATGTGGGGCTGTAGCAGCGTGGCGTACGGGACTCATAGGCAGTCGGGGGGGGCGTGCAGACGGCGCTCCGTCCTATCCGCTTGCAGGGGCCTGCCGGACAATCAGGTCTGGATAACGCCGGGATTGAACGTCTGCAGGTTCGGGTTCAGGTCGGCCATGTTGATGCCGCGCGAGAGCCAGGCTCGCGTATCTACGGGATCGATGATTTCGTCGACCCAGAGCCGGGCGGCGGCGTAGTACGGCGTCGTTTGCTCTTCGTATCGATCTTCAATGCGCGCGAGCATCTCTTGCTCCTCGTCTTCAGAAAGCTCTTTGCCCTGCTTTTCGAGCTTGCGCACCTGAATCTGATGCAGCACCTTCGCCGCTTGCGTGCCGCCCATCACCGCGATCTTGGCCGTGGGCCACGCGCAGATGAGGCGCGGATCATAGGCGCGCCCGCACATAGCGTAGTTGCCTGCGCCGTAGGAGTTGCCCGTAACGACCGTGAACTTCGGCACCGTGCTGTTCGACATGGCGTTCACCATCTTGGCGCCGTCCTTGATGATCCCGCCATGCTCGGCGCGCTTGCCCACCATGAAGCCTGTGACGTCCTGAAAGAACACCAGCGGAATCTGCTTCTGGTTGCAGTTCATGATGAAGCGCGCGGCCTTGTCGGCTGCATCGGCATAGATGACCCCGCCGACCTGAATTTCGCCTTTCGTTTCGTGATTCGTCTTGTTGCGCACCACCGACCGCTGATTTGCGACAATGCCCACGTTCCACCCGTCGATGCGGGCATAGCCGGTGAGCAGCGTGCGCCCGTAGCCTTTCTTGTACTCGGTCCACGACTCCGCATCCACGATACGCGCCAACACCTCGCGCATGTCGTACGGCTGCTGTCCACTGTCGGGCACCAGGCCGTAGATCTCTTTGGTGTCAAACGCGGGCGCCTCGGGGTCGTCGCGGGTGAAGCCGAAGCGGTGCTCCGGTCCCATGTGGCTCATGATATTGCGAATCGTGTCGAGCGCCTCCTCGTCCGACTCGCACTTGTAGTCGGCGACGCCTGAGATTTCGGTGTGCGTGGTGGCGCCGCCCAGCTCGTCGGCTTCGACCTCTTCGCCGATGGCGGCCTTCACGAGGAACGGCCCGGCCAAGAACACCGACCCAGTGCCATCTACGATGAGCGCTTCATCGCTCATGATGGGCAAGTACGCGCCTCCCGCCACGCAGCTGCCCATGATGGCTGCAATCTGCGGGATGCCTTTGCTGGAGAGGATCGCGTTGTTGCGAAAGATGCGCCCGAAGTGCTCCTTGTCGGGGAAGATCTCGTCTTGCATGGGCAGGTACACGCCCGCCGAGTCCACCAGGTAGATGATGGGCACATGGTTTTCGAGCGCGATCTCTTGCGCCCGCAGGTTCTTCTTCGCCGTGATGGGAAACCAGGCGCCGGCTTTCACCGTGGCGTCGTTGGCGACGACCAGGCTCAGGCGTCCGCTTACGTGGCCCAGACCCATCACTGTACCGCCCGAGGGACAGCCACCTTCGTCTTCGTACATCTCGTACCCGGCAAACTGACCGACTTCGGTGAAGTCGTCGGCATCATCGAGCAGGTGGGCAATGCGCTCGCGGGCAGTGAGCTTGCCGCGCTTGTGCTGCCGCTCAATGCGCCGGTCGCCGCCGCCCTTGGCCACCTCGGCCTGGCGTGTAGCTAACGTGTCGAGCAGATCGCGGTAGTGCGCATCGCGGCGCTGAAACGAAGAAGACTCGGGAGAGGCGGGGGTGCCCAGGTCGGCAGGAGCAGAAACGTCGGCCATGCAAATACGAAACGGTGAGTGAGGAGACTGAAAGCGGTTCCAGCCCTTAAAAACAAATCACCTGCCGCGGAAGATCCAGGGCAGGCGATTCAGTTTGTGCAGAGATGACCGGGCGTGCAATGTGGCGCCCTATGCTACAGAATAGCGCCCATCTTGCGGCGGATTTCTTCGGGATCGTCGCCCGTTTTGTCGTGGATAAGCCCCACGATCTTATCCATCTCGCCGCGTGCGCGCTTCATTTCTTTGTCGTCAAAGTCGGCGTCCTCCCAGATGGTCTTGATCTGGTCGCGGATCCGCCGCCAGCTTTCGTTCATTGCTTCTGTAGCCATACGTATCCTCTGATGTAGTCCGATTAACGCGAACCGTGCGCTGTGCTGCTAAATACGGAATGTGCTGCAGCACGCGCAACGGTTACAAAATGTGTATCGTAATTTACGGAAGCCACGCAACGGGAGTTTCCAGCCCCACGTACAGATAAGCAGCATTTACGCATCATTATTCAGCATATGCATTGGTTTTGGGGATACGCCACATCGCTATGGATACGCAGGTCGCCATCATCGGAGCAGGCATCAGCGGACTTGCTGCCGCCTATCGCCTTCACACCAGCGGACGCAGCGTGCGCGTGTTTGAGTCGGGCGCGCAGGCAGGCGGTGTCATTCGTACGCATCGGCAGAACGGGCTGCTGATTGAGGAAGGGCCGAACTCGATCAACGGGGCGGGCCCGGCGCTCACGCGGGTGATACACGAGTTGGACTTGATGGAGGCGCGCGTCTCGGCGAACCCGGATGCGCGTAACCGATTTGTAGTGCGCAACCGGCGGCCGGTGCCCATCCCGCAGTCCATCCCTGCGTTCCTGCGCACGCCCCTGCTCTCGGCCCGCGCCAAAGCCCGCCTGCTCACGGAGCCCTTTCGCACGCGCGGCCCCTCAGACGAATCGCTCGCCGATTTCGTAGCGCGCCGCCTGGGTCCGGAGGTCCTTGACTACGCCGTCAATCCGTTTGTAGCCGGGGTGTATGGCGGACGTCCCGACCAGCTTGCGGTGCAGCATGCCTTTCCCATGCTCAAGACGCTCGAACAGAAGCACGGCTCGCTGCTCGTGGGCGGACTCCGCAACGCACTCGGCAGCGCCTCGGATACCGACGACGCCCCCACCCTGAGCGGACTGTTCTCGTTTCGCGACGGCTTGCAGACGCTTCCCCGCGCCCTCGCAGCGCATCTGGGCGATGCCCTCACGCTCGACTGTCCCGTACAGCAGATCACGCCCACCGCAGACGGCTGGATGCTTACACACGCCAACGGCACCACCCGCGCTGAATCCGTCGTCTACGCGGCGCCGCTGCACCAACTGGGCGATGGCATCGCGCTTGACACGCCGCTGGGCCTCGATCCGCTCCACAATCTGCCCTACGCGCCCATGCGCAGCGTCTCGCTGGCCGTGCCCAAGGACGCGGTGTCGCATCCCTTAGACGGATTTGGCATGCTCGTGCCTGCTGCCGAGTCGGATCTGCGCATTCTGGGAACGATCTTCGCCTCCACGCTCTTTCCGGGCCGTGCGCCTGAGGGGCAGGTGCTCCTCACCACATTTGTGGGCGGGGCTCGGCATCCTGAGCATATGGAACTGAGCACCGACGCCACAGAAGCCATGGTGCAGCGCGACCTGGACCGCCTGCTTGGACTTTCGGGTACGCCCACCTACGTGCACCACGTAACGTGGCCGCGCGCCATCCCGCAGTACACCGCGGCCCACGGACATCTACAGGGCCGCCTGGATGCGCTGGAGGCCGCTCACTCCGGACTACGCTTCGCGGGCAACTACCGAACCGGCATTTCGGTGGAGGATGCATTCGACTCGGGCTGGCAGGCGGCGGGGATGCTGGCTACTGCCGATGCGCGCGACTGAATATCCGCGCCCGCTTTGCTTTTTTTGCAATGGTATGCCGCCCTGAGAAGCTGCACGAGACCGTTGCTTGAGGCCCAACGCTTCGTATCTCCCAACAAAAAACACCGTGATGCGGAGGCTACACCACGGCGTATCCCAGTGCCAAATCAGACGAATACTATGCCCAGTCGTCTTCCTGCGCCAAATGCCGCATGAGGGTGCGCTTGGCGACGGGCAGCAGGGTGGGCTCGTAGGGCACGGCCAAATCTGTATTAAACATGTACGTGGCCGGATTCGGGAGGTCCTCGCGCTCCGCGACCATCTCCAGCTTGATTATGCTGGGATGCGTATCGACCCCAACCTGATCGATGGACTTGCAGTGCTCGGTGCGGAGCGTACGGTACTGTTCGTCTTCTTTTGTGAAGATGGAGACCGTGTAGCGAAGTACGTGCAGCTGCTGCACCTCGCGGTCGGGCACAAGCGCGTAGCCTTCTTGCACGTACGACGGCACGATGCCAACCGTCTCGACATCGAAATTGTCTTCGACCATCTCATAGATCGAGCGCCCCTCCTCGATGGCCTCCTGGATGCGCGGAAGCGCCCACTCCATGAGCGCCCGCACGGTGGAAAGCTCATCGTCTTCGAGCTCGGGCCACTTGTATTGCAGCGCGCCGGATTCCCAGTCCACGCCCGTTGCCTCACCCGTGGTGGCATTGCGGTACGAATCTGACCGATCGATAATGGTCTGGATCGACGTGTAAAGCGATACGAGCTGACCCAGGTGCGGGTAGATGCGTTGCTCGGCAAAGTCATTGTGGGCCTGCTGTAGCCCGCTTAGAATTTGATACTGCGTGCGCTCCACATCGTCGGCAGCGCGTGCGAAAAGGTTGAGATCGAGGGTAGCCATAAGCGACAGGGTACTTCAGTTAACATGTCGTTAATCCATGCCTAAGGATTGGTGAAGTGACATGCAAGCGCCGTGCCGCATTTTAGGGATTTAGTGAACCCGGAATCGCTTTTCGTTGCATTTGGGGATGCGAGGGACGGCAGTGGAACCGCAGTACCCCCCTCTATCTGCACCGCAGGGGCACGGCGCATACGTGTTTAGCGACGTGTCGCCCAAGACACATGCAGTACCAATTAGGATTCGCCTCACAGATCGCCGGGGACGCAAGCGGTCCCCGGCTATGGGTCCCCTTAGCCCGGGATCAGGAGCAACGCGGATATCCCGGGCAGCTCTGAGACCCGCCAAACAGGTACACGGTCCCCCGTTGGCTTAGAGCGGATTGGCTTAAAGCGGCGGACAGTCCCCCGTCCGCGATCGAGAGCGGCTCCAGAGCCACTCGGAGCCCAAAATAAGAAATCAAAGCAGGTTCTAAGCATGCGGCTCTGTAGTCGAATATACCCGTTTGCTGCCCGCTGGCAATGCGCCTCCATCCAGGCACGCGCCATTTTGCTGTTTAGATATGCGGCAAGCGAGGGTGGCGTGGATACGTATCCTCTCATGACAGATTACTTTTTTGAGCCCGGGCGTCCACCGGTTCCCGTTGAAGCTGCCTACAGCCTAAGCCCCAGCGACACGTAGAAGTTGCGGGCGGTGGCGGGGATGATACCCGGCCCCGGATAGCCGGTGGCGCGGCGGGTGAAGTAGCGCTCATCCGTCAGGTTGTTAACGCCCGCGCCAACCTGATAGCGTCCGGTGCTGTACTCTGCCGATAGGTCCATGACATGGTACGCGGGGATAACGCCTTCAATCGCTGTGGGCGTGCGCTGCGCATTTGACGCGTCCGAGAATTGGTCGCTCACGTAGGTAAACTGGTACGTGGTCTCCAGCCCGCCGATGCCGAGTGTGAGCCCTGCTTTTGCATTCACGGTAGGCACCAACTCCACCTCATTGCCTTCGATGCCGGGCTCTTCCGAATCGGTGTAGGTGGCCGAGATTAGCGCTACGTTCGAGAACACCGAAAGCTGGGTGTCGCTATTGCGGTCGATTAGTGCTTTGTAGAGATCGAGCTCACCGAACGACTCAAGGCCGTAGATGCGCGCATCTGCAATGTTGGTGCGGAAGCGGAAAGTGCGGTCCACCAGGTTGTTGAAGCGTGGATTGGGCTCGGTGCGCAGAACGGTGCCGATGCGATCTTTGTAGGCAAGGTAGAAGAGCGTCGCGTCGTAGCTGAAGAGACGGTCGAGCGTGCCGCGCACGCCCAGATCGAGGTTGTAGCCGCGCTCGTCTTGTAGATTAGGGTCCACCTCCAGACTGCCCAGGCTTACGCGGATGTCGTTGAACGTGATGGCGCGGTAGTTCTGCGACGCGTTGGCATACACCTCCAGCGCATCCGAATGCTTGTAGCTTGCGCCCAGCCCGAAGAAGACAAACGAGCGGGCCCGGTCGCGCTCTTCCTGAATCTGCTCGTCGATGAGCGTGTTGCCCGCCAGATCCTCCACCAGATTGCGGTAGTACCCATCGGCCTGCGTGCGGATGTACTCGAAGCGCACGCCTGGTGTCAGGCTAAAGCGCGGCGTGATGTTGAAGATGTTCTCCGCAAACACAGCTACGTTGCGGCTCGGCAGGTCGAAGTCGGAGCCTTCGAGGTTATCCGGAGTGCGGTAGGCAAACTCGGGGTCGTCACCGGCCGGGCCCAGTCCCTGCCGCCGGTGGGTAAAGCCCTGGTAGTAGCGCGTGCCGGCGAGCAGGACCGAGATGCCGTCGCGCAGCGCGTAGCGGTGGATGAGCCGCGTTTCGTTGCCGAAGTTGCGAAAGTCGTCCTTGAGCAGGTCGCGCGGGCCGCCCTGATCCAGCCGGTCGATGCGTTGGAGGTTGCCCAACGCATCCCGCCCGGCCACAAGGCCAAAAAACCGCGTGTTCAGCGTCGTTACTCCCGAGAAGGCGTAATCCGCCTGCAGCGCGAACAGGTTCCAGTTGACCCGAAACCAGTTGCGCTCACGGTTGGACTGACTCGGATCGCGCTCGAACTGTGTATCCGTAAGCCCGCCGGGCTGCTGCGCCAGGTAGCGCATAAACGTGTACTCGGGCCGGATGGTGAGCTTGTCGGTCACCTCAAAATCGAGCGATGCGTGTGCCTGATGCTGACGCAGATTGGCATTGGGGCGCCATCCGTCAGAGCGCTTGTACTGGTAGTAGCCGTAGTACTGCGCGGGTCCGGCCGTGCCGCCTACGCTGTTGAACGAGTTCAGCAGTCCGAAGGAGCCCCCCGACTGCGTGGTGGTGAGCTGCGCCGGTTCGTCTTCTGGACCGTCCTTAAAGACAAAGTTGACGAGGCCGCCAAACTGCGTGCCGTACTGCAGCGAGGAGGCTCCACGCACGATCTCAACGCGCTCCAGCGCCTGGGGCGGCGGCGTGTAGTAGCTTTCCGGATAGCCCAGCGCATCGGCGGCAATGTCGTAGCCGTTCTGGCGCGTATTGAAGTTGGAGTTGCGATTCGGACTGAGTCCGCGCCCGCCCAGGCCCAGCTGCACGCCTGCGGCATCGCTCTGCCAGATGTTGAGGCCAGCCACCTTGCTGTAGATCTGCCGACTATTGCCCGTGGCCAGGTTCGCGGCCATCTCATCCACAAGCACCACTTCGTTCTTCTTAGCCTCGTAGATGGCTGCACCCTCGGTGTCTACTGCGCGGAGCCGCGTCATCCCAAAGGCATCGCTGCTCTCGTCGCGGACGGTGACCTCGTCGAGCTCGTCTTCCAGAATCGTAAGCGTGAAGTCGACCCGCTGGTCGTCGTCGGTAATGGCAACCTGCTGGGTGGCAAGCTGCTTGCCGGAGAAGAAGGCCCGCACGACGTAGCGGCCTGCTTCGAGACCCTCGATGGCGTAGCGGCCCTCCGAACCAGTTGTCTGGGTGCGGGCATCCGTTACGGTGAAGAGGCTGTCGGCAGCAGACTCGGTGTCTGCCGCATCTGCCGCAAAGACGATTGCCCCGGGCACGGGCGCCCCGGATTCATCGGCGACCGTACCGAGGATGGAGAAGGATTGCGCCGCAGCCGGGGACTGCAGCACTCCCAGCATACAAGCCAGAACGACGACGAGGGTGCGACGAATTGGGGGGATCATTCGAGGAGCGGACAATGCAAAAGTACTACAAATGAGACATACGGGAGCGGATCAGTGCGGGTAGCGACGGATAGCATCAGCTTCCGCCAATCCAGCGCTGATCGTTACCGGGGAAGGGGCGCAGCCAGTCTTTGTGGTGAAAGCCGGGCTCGACCTCGGTCAGATCCACATCGGGGTCCACCAGCAACTCGCCGCGACGACCATTAAGGGTAACGTGCGCCTCAACAGTGATCTCAACGTCGCCCAGGCCCTGCTCCTGGTAGGTGTCTTCGAGGTGATGCGCGAACTGCAAGATCATATCCGGCTGGGTGGACATCATCTTCTCCTGATTGGGCGTCAGATGCTCCCAGTTGCCTACCTGCCACTGGCGTCCGGTGTCGGGGTCGTGCACGTGGAAGACCGCGTGACCCGTCTTCTCCATCAGCATAACGCGCCAGGAGAAGCGGTAGCCTTGCTCGGTCCAAAACAGATTGCCCGGATACGCCATAAAGCGCAGTGGCACGAGAACCTGCAGCAAAAAGTAGACGCCCAGCATCCCGCCCAGCGCCCACGAGACCGACTTTGAGAACCGATAGCGCGTAGGCCCGCCCGCCGTTCCCATGCCCGACATCTCCGACGCACCCGACCGGGTCACCCAGCGCCAGGTCTGTTTGGCGTAGCGGATGACCGTGTTATGGAAGGGCGGCGAGAAGTAGATCAGCGTGCTCAAGATCATGATGTAGGGAAACATCCCGATCTGGAAGAGCAGCGCTGTCGCCAGGTGGAAGCCGATCACCGCCACGTAGGCCAGCGGACGCGTGCGTCTCCACAGCAGAAAGAACACGATCGTCAGGTCGTAAATTGCGCCGCCCCAGCTAAACAGGTACGCGGTTTCCGGCATCTCCAGCAGCGGACCGAGGACCGGCCAGTGCCCGTGTGCAGGGAGCCAAAGCCGGAGGGGCATCGCGTCGAGGAGCCAGTCGGAGTGCAGCTTGGCGAGACCGGCGTAGAAATACACCAGTCCGAGCTGCAGCTTGAAGATATTGACCGTCCACGCGGGCACCAGGTCCGCCCGCAAACTGGCGTCGCGCCACGCATCGAGCGAGAAGCGACGGTTTGCGGGCACCCAGATCAGCAGAAAGCTGACGATGCTGACGAAGTAGTAGTGATTCAGGTAGTTCGTCTTGTCGATCAATTCCACGTACGTGAACGACAAGAAAAACAGCACCGCAGCAATGCGATACCGCCATCCCAGCATCATCGCAAGCGCCGAGAAGCCGATTACAGCAAAGAGCGCGTACATTCCGGTCGCGCCCAGCGGCTGCACCCACTCGAATCCGTAAAACGTGAAGTGATACGACGGCTGAACGTACAGCTCATGGATCCACCCGTTGGCGGCGAACCGGACGATGCTCACGGCCATGATGAAGCCGAAAAGCGCCCGAAACACCGCCAGTGGAGCGACGGAGGTGGAGCCGGTAACGTATTTCTTCCACATAGCGCGTACAAGCGAACAGCACGAAGGGTACGACCAGATGTAGCGCGCGATCAGTCGCCGTCGTTATCCTGAAACGTGATGGTAATGCCCAGCACCGACGTCATATCGGCTTTCACCACCGATACCACGCGTTGCATCTCCTGAAAGGCTTCGAGGACCGGATCTTTGTTCGTTTCGATCTGATTCGCCAGCGGATCGTTCAGATCCTGCAGGGCACTGATGGTTGCGTCGAGCGCACTCACGATCTCGGTATCCAGTTCGCCGGCTCCACGCGCTTGCAGGTTGTCGTCGATGCCGGGGCCGTCTTGCCCGTCTACCGTTTCGCCGAGATACAGACGCTTAAAGGCACGCATGTTGGCAATGGCCAGTTCGAGTGAGTAGCCACCATGAGCCGCCTCGGTAGAGGACGGACGCGGCACGCCTGCGCTTCGCACCCCTGCCGGAATACCGATCTTTCCGTCACGCAGGAAGCGCTCGTAGTGCTTCACATAGGCGTTGATGAGCATACCCAGCGAACTACCGACATCCGTTCCGGCATTGGCTTCGCTCGTGAACATGCCGAGGTAGTCTTCTCCGTCAGGCGACCACTCGGTAACGACCTGGTCTACGTTCTCCTGAATGAAGTCGATATTTTCCAGCAGATACGTGCCGCGGCTATCGGCATTGGCACCGTCTGTGTAGGCGGCAATGATGTCCGCATCGGTCGCGCTGGCGTCATGCAGCAGGTAGCCGAGCGCCGGGAGACCGCCAGCGGCTTGGTCGCTGATGGAGCCGAGCGTGTACTCGCCCGATGCAATGTTGCTATCGACGCGTTCTGTATCGGTCGGATACGTGTTGAGCGCGCTACGCAACGTGAGCGACTCCGCCGGACCGAACTGGTAGAGGCTTGCGGCCTGCCAGGACATCCGGGCGGCTTTGAGGTCGGCCCGCACATCCGCCAGGGTTTCTTGCGACGGGGTTTCTACAAATGCTTCTGCAGATACGCGCAAGTCGGCTACATCTGCCGCCAGGGTTTCGTAAGACGGCAGAATGATGTCGCTTCCGTAGTTCTGTAGCAGCGCCACGCGGTCGAAATCCGACCCATTGTCTGAATCGGAAGACCCAACGCTGTCGCACGCAGCTACGGTGACCATGGCTACGATAGCAGCCAGGGCAACGGAAAGCCAGCGCGCTCTTGAGAGTACGTGTGTCATAAGGAGAGTGGGGATCAGAATGAGGCGTGTCACAGCCTACATCGTAGCAGACAGCGACGCGCAATACTGCGGAATGGATCAGAGCGGCCATGGCGGCAGAGCGAGGGATATTCGCCCTACCGCACACAGCGCATCTCAGTTTAGATAGCGTCTTGCACCGACTCAAGCTCCGGGTACGCCTCCACCAGTGTAGCCTTCGCTTCGTTCAGGCCCGCCGGCTCGACGTTCCAGAAGTTACCGTCTGCACCGAAGTTCTGCTCTTTGATCGTTTCGATCTCTTCGAGCGAGAGGTTGCGATTCGGGCTGTACTTAATTGCGTTCACAAACGCCCACGCCTCCGACAGCGCGTGGAACGCGTCGCCCGTCTCGCCAGCATCCAGCGCAGATTGCGTGCTGTTGATGTAGTGCACGGCAGTACCGGCGGTGATCAGCTCAAGCTCGTCGTAGAGCGCATCGCGGGCTGCGTTCTTGGCTTCGGTGTTGCCGTTCACAATGGCGGTGCGCCCGTTGATGAAGGCCTCCATCATGGCGTCGTTGGTGCCTTCCAGCTGCTGATCGACTGTGTTAGAGTAGTTGGCCCAGTAGCTCAGGCCGCCGTCGGTGTCTTCCGACCAGCCCGATGCAAAGTCGACAGGCGCTCCGGTGTACCCAAAGGCTTCGTCCCAGTGGTGCTCCATCGTGGTGTAGTTTTCGCCTTCTTCCAGTTCGTCGTTCTCAACGTTTGGACCGATGCGGTCGTCGGTGAGGTAGACGTTGAAGATCTGGTGATAGAAGACCGCGCCCATCAGGCCCTTCTCGACGAGCTGCGTGAACTCACGGCCATTCTCATCCACGAGGATCGTGCTTCCACTTCCTCGTTCGAGGAGTCCGGCTGTACCATCGGTGGCCGTGATGTCCTGGGCCCCGTTCTCGCTGGCTGCTGCGGCCTCGGCAAAGAAGCCTTCAAACAGGTCGGCGTCGAGATCGGGTGCGAATGTCTTGTTCTGCAGCTGACGGTCCGAGGTAAAGGAGAAGTTGCCGCCTCCGTCGCCGCCTTCGTTCGTGAACATGGCGAGCAGGACATCTGCGGAGATTTCTTCTCCAGCATCGGCCCGGCCGAGGTACGACTTCATCTCGGCGACCATGTTGAGGCGATCCGTCTGACCCGAATAGGAGACAGAGGACTCGCCATCACGCATAAAGGTGTAGGTTTCGGGGGCTTCGATCGTCTCTTCCCCGTCGTCCATACCGACGCTGGAGTCGTCGCATCCGGTCAGGATAAAAGCGATGCAAAAAGCAAATAGGCCCGCGAGCAAAGAGAGGCGCCGCGGTAGAATCGTTGAGGACGTTGGCATGCTTGTACGTCAGTAGTGCAATAAAACAGTAGAGTTAGGATGCCGTCCGAGGCGTGCGCCCCGAAAAGTACACCTCTAACGTACAAGCTAATTTAGACTTTGTCTACACAAGAACAGACACTCTCAATGAATTGCTGTTTAACCTTCACCTGAGCAGTGTTTAGAGACCAGAGAGGGGGCTTGGGCGGGACAGTGTACCATAACTGCTGCTTGAAGCAGTACGGCAGCACACATAAGACGTTTGCACAATGTTGTATCGTTCTAAACTACGTCTGCTGCTCAGCCCTGTACCAAATCTAATCGCGTTTCGTACAGATCCATGTCGTACGGCCCCATACGTATGCGTGAGGGCCCCATGCAGTGCATGAAGCCCCCATCAGTCGGTATTATACAGACGTCATGCTGCATGCAAACCTACGCCCCCGCCTCATCGACCGACGCGGGCACGCTCCCCGCCATGGCGGTATGCAGCGCACCGGGGTCGAAGTGCGTCTGGATGGCGTCGTTGACCTCCTCAAGCGTCACGGCCTGGATACGCTCGGGGAATTCGTCAAGGTAGCTCACCGGAAAGCCGCGCTCGGCATTGGTCAGGAGCGACTGCGCGACGCGCTTCGTCGTGGCCAGCCCCACTTTGTAGGAACCGGTAATCGTGGTCTTTTTGGCGTCGAGTTCGTCTTCGGTAACGCCCCCCTCTACAAAGTCGCGCACCACCTGGCGCGTCGCGTCGAGGCCCTGCTGCAGTGCCTCGGTGCTCAGCGTCACGCCAATGGTCCAGCTTCCATCGTACTCGGTGCTGATGCCCGACAGGCCCGATCGGATGCCATACGTAAGGCCCATCTCATCACGTACGGTGTTCATGAGGCGCGCCGAGAAGTTACCGCCCAGGATGTAATTGCCCAGGTAGAGCGGCAGATACGCATCCTCGTCGCGGCGGAGGGTGAGCGCATGGCCCATCCGCACATCAATGTTGTCGCGGTCGGCCATGGGCACGGTAGCAGTGCCGGGCGCGCAGGCGGTAGCACGTGTGGCGTGGGTCGGAGCTGGAGCCGTGCCCTCCCACGAATCAAACGCACCGCGCACTGCGGTTTCCACCGCGTCGTGCTCCAGGTCGCCCGCTACGACCAGCGTGAAGGCGTGCGGCGTAACGTGCTCGTGGTGATACGTCTCCACATCGGCGCGCATGGTTTGCTGCAAGCGCTCCAACTCGTCCTCGAACGGGCGACTGTAGTTGGGATGATCGACAGAGAACAAGCGCTGCATGAGGGCACGCGAGGCGTGCGGAGCGGTATCCTGCATCGAGCGCTGCACGCCAGCCAGGGTCTGGGCCTGCACCTTTGGGTATTCCGACTCCGGAAACGACGGCGTCTGCACCATGTCGGCGCATACGTCGAGCACGGTAGGCAGATCGCCCGTAAGCGACTGCCCCGACACATCCACATAGAGTCCGTCGCTCGACAGCGAGAGCTGGGCGCCGCATTCTTCGAGCACGGCAGCAAGTTCGAACCGGTCGTGCGTAGCCGTGCCCTTGTCGAGCATGCTCACCATCAGGCGCTGCACCAGGTCGTCGTGTGCGCCCAGGTCGGGGTGCGTGCGAAACGAGCCGCGCCACGACACAAAGCCGTCAACCGGCATCTGAAGAGTCAGTAGGCGGCACGGGCCCACGGGACGGTCGTGCACGCGGTCGGCATACGAGAGGGCGGAGCGATCCATAGAAGCAAAGAAAATCAGGATGGAGAACGACAGAGAGAGCCGGAGCCAGCGGCGTGCTACGCATCCGGCACGTACCAGCCGATGGTGTTTTGCGTGGCGTGCAGATGCTCTTGCGCCACCTGCTGCACAGCCTGCGGCGTAACGGCACGAATGCGGTCGATATATTCGGTGTAGAGCGTCCAGTCGCCCACGGCGATGGCTTCGTTGAGCTGCGAGGCAATCCGGTACGGCCCGTCGCGCCCGTAGGCTTCCTTCGCCACAAGCTGACGCTGCGCCCGCGCCACTTCGTCGTCGGTCACGCCTTCATGTTGGATAAGCTCAATTTCTTCTTCGATCGCAGCCTCGACCTCCTCGTGGGTCGACGACGGGGTGAGGAAGGCAAAGAGGGAGAAGAGGCTCGGGTCACGCATCCGAAAGTTCATCGCAAACACGTTGGTTGTTAGCTCCTGGTCGGTGCAGCGGCGATAGAGGCGGCTGCTTTTGCCCGATGCCAGAATGCGCGCCAAGACGTCGAAGGCATCGGCGGCGTCGGTGCGGCCATGGGGCACCTTGTAGCTCGACAGGAGCGCCCCGAGTTCGCCATCCTGGTTCACCGTTACCCGGCGCTGCCCACGCTGCTCGGGCTCACGGGTGCGCACCTCTGGAATGTCATGCGGCGCGCTCGATATGCTTCCAAAGTGCTCTGCGATAGCTTCGAGATCAGCCGCCGCATCTACCGACCCAATAAGGCTGAGCGTGGCGTTGTTCGGCCAGTAGAACGTGTCGTAAAAGTGACGCAGGTCCTCGGGCTGCATCGTTTCGATGTCGCTGCGCCAGCCGATGGTGGGGTGGTGGTACGGATGCGCTACATACGCTGCACTCCACACCGCATCAAAGAGCCGCCGCGTGGGGTCGTTCTGCCCGCGGTCGAACTCGTTCAGAATGACGGTGCGCTCCGACTCCACATCATCGGGCGCCAGGCGGGCGTTACGCATCCGGTCGGCCTCAATGTCGAGCGCCATGCCCACGTGCTCACGCGGCAGCATCTCGTAGTAGTTGGTGCGGTCGGTCCAGGTGGAGGCATTTACCTCAGCGCCTACCCGTTGGAGCACATCAAAGATCGAGGTCCCGTGCTCTTTGTGAAAGCGCTCGGTGCCTTTGAACATGAGGTGCTCCAGCATGTGCGTAGCGCCGGTGTGTCCTGTGCGCTCATTCCGGCTGCCTACGTGATAGGTAATCATCACGCTCGTAACCGGCGCGGCATCAATGGGATACAGCAAGACTTGCAGGCCATTGGCGTCCAGCTCATACTGCTGGATGCCGCCGGATTCCTGCACGAATGAGAAGCCGTCTACCGAGACGGGCGATGGCGAAACAGCGGTGCTCATACGAAACGGGGAATCAGTTTTGAAGAGTATCGGGGCGGCACGAACGGGTACGTGCTCGCATTCCTAATTTTTTCGGTAGCGGTTCAATGGTAAGTGATAGAAGGAATGGGTCTGTAGCCGGAGACTGGAAGCGCCCTGGCGCGGACGTCTCCGGCGGAGGCGAACGGAGGCCCGTTCACCCCAGGAAAGGTTTTATCAGGAGAGCTATCACTTAACGTCTACCTACTATCATTTTTGCTTGCGGGATGCATGGGAGACACGCTCAGTGCACAATCAGTGCGCAATCAGTGCGCCTCCAGCCAGTTATCGCCCAGCGCAATGTCTACTGCTACCGGCACGCCGTCAAGCGGAAGCGCAGCTTCCATCTCCGTCTTGACCAGCGTTTTCAGCGTCTCCTCTTCGCCGGGAGCTACATCGAACACGAGTTCATCGTGCACCTGCAGGAGCATCCGGCTGTCGAGCTGGCTCTGCCGGATGCGACTGTCGATGCTGTTCATGGCAATCTTGATCATATCCGCCTGCGTGCCCTGAATCGGCATGTTCACAGCGATGCGTTCAGCCGCGCTGCGGCGGTTGGAGTTGCTGGCCGTGAGGTCAGGAATCGGGCGGCGGCGTCCGCGCAGGGTTTCGGCATAGCCTTTGTCGCGGGCTTCTTCCACCAGCTGGTTCAAGAGGGAGGCGACGCCGGGATACGACTTGCGGTACTGGTCGATCAGCTCCTGGGCTTCCTCGACCGAGGAGCGGAGCCGCTGTGCCAAGCCCCACGGCGACACGCCGTACGGAATGCCGTAGTTAACCTCCTTGGCCTTGCGCCGCTGATCGCGCGTTACATCGCCGGGGTCGATGTCGAAGACGCGGGCAGCGGCGTCGGTGTGAATGTCGCCGCCACTGCGGAAGGTCTCCTGCATCGCCTCATCGCCGCTCATGGAGGCGAGGATGCGCAGCTCGATCTGTGCGTAGTCGGCAGCCATGAGCTGCCAGCCCTCGCGCGGGACAAACGCCTTGCGGATCTCGCGTCCCACCGGCGTACGAATCGGGATGTTCTGCAGGTTCGGGTCCGACGACGAAAGCCGCCCGGTGGCGGTACGCGCCTGGTTGAAGCTGGTGTGGATGCGATTCGTTTCGGGATGCACCAGTTCGCCCAGGCTATCCAGATAGGTGCTTTTGAGCTTGTAGGTTTTGCGCCAGTCGAGCACAAGCCCCGGAAGGTCGTGCTGCGTAGAGAGTTCCTCCAGCACGCTTTCTTTGGTGGAGGGCCGCCCGGTGGAGGTCTTCGAGATGACCGGAAGATCCAGCTTCTCAAACAGCACCGTGCCCAGCTGCTGCGTGGAGTTGATGTTGAACTCGGTGCCTGCCAGCTCATAGATCTGGCTGCCGATATCGTCAAGCTCGTCAGCGAGGCGGTCAGAGATCGCATCAAGCACATCCGTATCCACGCGGATGCCGGTGTGCTCCATCTCGGCCAGGACACGCACGAGCGGAAATTCCATCTCTGCGGCAATCGTCCACAGGTCAATTTCACGCAGCGCCTCCTCCAGCGGCCCGGCAAGCTGCAGGCTGATGTCGGCATCTTCGCAGGCGTAGCGCGCCGCATCGGCAATGTCGACCTCGCGCATTGTGATCTGCGAGCGCCCCGAGCCAATCAGGTTCTCGATGGGCTCCATCTTATAGTTGAGAATGGAGCGCGCCACATCATTCAGGTTTTGCGTCTGTTCGGGATGCAGCAGGTAGTGCGCGATCATGGTGTCGAAGATGGTGCCCTGCACATCCACACCGTGGCGGCGCATCACCACGAGGTCGTACTTCAGGTTGTGGCCGATGAGCGTAGACGGCGTTTCAAGCACATCGCGCAGCACGTCGAGCACGTCTTGCGTGGAGGTGCCGTCGGGTAGCGGCGTGGGCACGTAGGTCGCCTCATGGGGCGTCCAGGCAAACGACATCCCCACCAGCGACGCGATCATTGAGTCGGTCGAGGTGGTTTCGGTGTCGAAGGCGTAGCGATCGTGCTCAGCGAGCGTGTCGGCAAAGTCTTCGAGCTCCTCGCGATGCTGGATGAAGCCGTAGGTGACGTTCTCCGGATCGAGCTCTTTCACCGCTTCGTACGGTCCGAAGTCAAATGAGAGCGCCTCACTGTCGTCGCCCGGCTCGTTACTACTGGATGCGGAAGCGTCGGTGCCGTCGCCGTTCAGATCGACGCGGTCGAGCAGGGATTCGAACTCGAATACTTGAAAGAGGCGCCGCAACTCAGCCATGTCGGGATTGGCCTGGCGGAGCTGGTGCCAGTCGAGCCCAAAGTCGACATCGGTCTTAATCTGCACGAGCTTGCGACTCATGCGCGCCTGGTCGGCAAACTCCTTCAGATTTTGCCCGCGCTTGCCGCCTACTTCCTCAGCATGCGCAATGACGGATTCCACGTCGGGATACTCGCGCAGCAGCTTCTGCGAGGTCTTTTCGCCAATGAGCGGGACACCCGGTACGTTGTCGGATGAGTCGCCCCAGAGCGCGAGCATATCGATAAACTGCCCCGGCTCCAGCCCCATCTCTTCGCGAAAGCTGGCGGCCGTGATGTGTTCAAAATCTTGATCACCGCGCGCCGGCTTGTACATAGAAATGGACGGCGACAGGAGCTGCTTAAAATCCTTGTCGGGCGACACGATCACCACATCGGCGCCATCCTGCTCGGCATCGCGAGCGAGGGTGCCGATTACGTCATCGGCCTCGACGCCCTCGACTTCAGCCACGGGAATGTCCATGGCCCGCACGATGGCTTTAATGCGTGGCAGATTGTCGAGCAGCTCGTCGGGCGGCGGGTCGCGGTGCGCTTTGTAGTCTTCGTAGATGTCTTCGCGGAAGGTGCCGTCCTGACTGGGCACATCGAACACGACCGCGATGTGCTCCATCTCGTGGTCGCTGATGAGCTTGAGCAGCGAGTTGGTGAAGCCGTACGCGGCTGAGGTGTTTTCGCCCTTCGAATTGATCAGCGGACGTTTGATAAAGATGTAATGGGCACGATAGGCAAGCGCCATCGCATCAATAAGGTACAGCGTGGTGGTGTTGTTTTCGGCGGGGGCCATGCGCAGAGGGGATGAGCGTGCAAGAGTGCGTGGGGTAGCACATCGTGTATGCTTCGCTGAAACCGCGGTTCGGCAGTGTAGGCCCTGCATGTGCCCTACATGCATGCAGGGCAATGGAACGTTGCCTATCTTGCCTGTTACTCATCCTCCGATATGAAAAGCCGACCAATGCAAGATGTGCAACGTAGTATCCAAGCGGGTCTCAGCAATCTCTTACTCCTTACATACCATTGATTATATTTATTTTAGCCGTAAATTGGATTCGCGCGATGTGTAGTAGACGACCAATGGTTCAAATCGAAATCCCATCGCGGTAAAAGCTGTTTAAAAATCACTTGCCCCTCCGTTTTCTATTGCGTACCCTTCGTATTACGCTTGTGCTCAATCAACATATGTAGTGAAATGCCATAAGAGACCCGCAAGAAGATAAACGGTCGCCGGGCTCCTCTGCTTCCTCGCATAGGCCCGTGTTCGTGTATGCTTCTGACCTGCGCTTACCGCACGTGGGGCACACAGAAGACCTCATATTGACAAGACACGCACTGCAGAAGCATCGCTGTGAAGCGGCTTCCTTGTGGAAAAGTGCCCTTGTGCATCTTCGATGTCTCACTAAGCTGTTACATCACAACATGATGGAGATAACATACGTGTGTGTACCCAACTACTTCGTGCCGGTGTAGAGCGGCTCAGCCCCATGTTTGATTGGGAGCTCCAAACATATGCTGCCAGACTGTTTCGGCGTTGTGCTTCTTTGTTCTCTCCATAGCCGCATCATCTTGACCGAGTGCTCCCTCTTTCTTTGCTCGTGTAGTCGCTGAAGATTTTTCTCCGGACGTAATGCTCCCAATTTCTGCGCATGGTACCACCTATCCTGGACGCCGTGAGGTTAACCAGGACGACATTCTGCAGTTTTATCCGCATCCCGACGCGTTTTTTCTCGCGGTGGCCGATGGTATGGGCGGCACCGCGGGCGGACAGATTGCGAGTCAGTCTGTGCTGAAACGGGTAGAGGCCTACCTCGACGAGCGGTTTCGGTATCAAACCGAGCCCGAGGAGATGAAGGAAATCATGACTGAGGTCTATCAGGAGTCACAAGAGGCCATTCGCACGGTTATCGAGCAGGAGCCCTCGCTGGATGGCATGGGCACCACGCTAACCTGTGTGCTTGGATTCAAAGACCGATTTGTTGTCGGCAATATGGGCGATAGCCGCGTGTATCATCTGCACGACGGCGTCATGCGCCAAGTGACCACCGACCATTCATACCTGGAGGAGTTTCGCAAGCAGGCAAATACTTCTGACCTCGACCCCAAATTTGTACGTCAGTATGGGCACATCATCAACAAAACGCTTGATGGGGGCGATGACGTGCCCGACTTCTTTCCTAAAGAGAAGCCATACTACGATCTCAAAAATGGGGACGGGTTTTTGCTCTGTTCTGATGGGCTCATTGTAGATAAGATGGACGAGCAGGAGAAGCTGTTTGCCTCGTACATGGTGGGCACGACCGACTTACGTACGGCTGCCGAGTCATTGGTATCGCTGGCGTATCATTCAGGATCGAGCGATAATATCTCGGTTGTGATGGCTGAAGCCGGTACGATTACACGCAACCTGGGCCAAGTACGCACTTACGCTTTTCCGCCAACCCAAGAGGAACTGGCATGATAAATAACCGGCATCGTACCACATAATACCGTCTGTGCATTACTACTCCGGGCTGGTCCTCCATGAGCCGCTGCCCTACTCTTGACTTGCCGCATTCCGCCGAGTTCTATGCGTCGACCTTACCCCCCATTTCTTGCTGGCTGTTTCGTCATTGCTTTCTTCGTGCTGGGCGCTGCCGAGCCGTTGCCAACCTGGGTTCAATCGGCACAGGCCCAGACCACTTGCGACCAGTCCTTTGCAGACCAGCAGCTGTCGACAGCCGATCGCCTCGTTAATCAGAACAACTATTCTGGAGCCATCCGGCTCATCAACACCGCCCTGCGCGAATGCTCGACTGGACGTGTACAAGATGCATTGGTTGAGGCGTACAGCAGCTGGCATAGCCATGTGCAGCAGGCCCCGGGGGGAAGCCCATCGTTCTTACAGTCTATCACGACGAACGACTACTTGGCCAATCGTGGTGCGTTTGGCGGACGCATCACGTCCACCCTGCAAACCTGGGTAGGGCGGCTTCATGACAACGAATCGTATGGAGAAGCCCATCGGTACTGCTCACGGTACGGGGCGTACAGCAACCGCACGTTCCGCTTGAACTACCTGTGTGGCTCTTCAGCCTACCGCACCGAGAACCACGAAGAAGCAATTGCGGCCTACGAAACCATTATTAATGACTGGAATGGGGACCAGTCGTATGTGACGTGGGACGATGCAGCATCTGACTTGAAAGAGCTGTACATGATTACCACCGAGTTCGATCGTGCTTTCGATATTGCTAAGCGGCTCGCCATCCGCACGCCGACCCCTGAAAATGTGCTAACGAGCCTGATTACGGTACGGGGCCAAATGTTAAGCCCGATTGCCAAACATGGCAACGTGCTATTCCGCGGCGTGACGTCTGACGCGGTTGTGAGCCACGTGCGCAGCGAGATGCAACGCATCCGCTTTCCGAACTTCGTGGTTGGCATCTACCTGATGACACGCGATGCCCGTTCGGATGTCATTTTTTACGACTCGGGCACGATTGCTCCCCCTTCTACCAACGACCTGGAGCGTCTTTCGGGAAACGTGACCATGCTTGAGTCTTCGGAGAACCCGGATGAAGCGTGGCTCATCTCTCCTGTAGATGCAGGATACTTCGTGCTCCAGTTTGAATCGCGCACATCGCCCGGCGAGAACGCACTGCTCGAAGGACTCATTGCCGACATTCAAAACAATGAGCGCTGGCAACGCATGGTGTCGCAGCAGTTGTCGCGGTCGTACGCGGCTACCGGAAGCGCGGTGGGCACCCTTATTGGGGGCGCCTACCTGGGCGGTGAACCTCTTGCCAACTTCGGCCCGCTGTTTGAAGAAAGCAATGCGCTCCTCTATTTTGCAATCCAGAATACAGAAGGAGCAGTTATCCATAGCGAGCAATTTTCACGGGGCGGGCTGGAGTACGATGATGACTTATGGGAGCGTACCACGACAACCCCTGCCTTGTATCATCACCAAACACGCTATGCAGGCCGACGTGCGTACGAAGTGGTTTGGCCTAACTACCAAGACGACGAGTGGGCCGGTGTCGTACGTGTAGGCATCCGAAACAATTAAATTGATTCCCGAACATTGAAAACGGTCCCCCAACCCGTGTGCGTTCTTAACATGTAGCGATGCGAAGGACTCTCGTATACCGGCATGCAACCTGCTCCCCGGTTTGACTTTAGTGGGAAGTGGCACTGCACGTAAAAGTCTTGCTTGTATCCTTACACGGGCACGACACGTTGACCAGTGCCTGCTATGTTACGGGATCGACCCCACGGTACCGAAAAAGGGCATTGACCCCGTGCCTGCTAATGATTATTGTGTAGCTGGCCCTATCCGATAAGCCCTTGGCTTGTACGGCTTGGATCCATTCCGTTTTTGGGTCCTTTCCGCTTCTGGGGCTACGGCTACACCCCGCCTTTGCGTTCACGTTTGTTCCCTATACCTTTTCCCTTTGTCCAATGAGATTTGTTTGGTTGGCTGTAGCCTTCCTGGCTTTCATCGGAACCGCCCCCGCTGATGCTCAAACATCGGTTGGCGATATTCTTAACAACCCTGGCCAGTACAACGACACACAAGTTTCAGTTGAAGGCACGGTAGCCCGAGTCTTGGCTGAAGACGAGGGGAACTACATGCTGGAAGACGAGGACGGTAACCAAATCCGGGTGCGGTACTCGTCTGACACGGCCCCGTCAGAAGGAAATCGCCTCACCGTTGAAGGGCTCGTATCAATCAGTGCATTCAATCGCGAGCCATACATTACAGAGAACAATCGATCAGCCGCAACGGGCAGCCAGAGTAGTGAGACGTCCGAGGAACGGCGCTTGGAGAGCGAAGGCAATCCGTTCACCATCATTGGCATTATTGGCCTGCTGATCACGGTCGCGATTATTGGGAGTGGATATTACCTCTGGAAGCGCGAGGAAGAAGCCGAGCAACGGCGCGAAGAAAAGCGTGCGCAAGCAGAACGCGAAGCGGCCGAGGCGGCAGCCCAATCCGAAGCAACCCAGGACGATAGCGACTTGAGCGTACAAGACACCGAACTGCAAGGAAACAAAGACTCGCTATTTCCAGACAGCGATGGCCCGACAACCGACGAACCTGAACGCCGCATTAAGTCAGAGTCGAGCAGTTCAACGGCGAATCAGCCCGAGAGTCCCGAAACCCTGAAGTTTAAGGCCCCCCCTAAAACGATGAAGTTTATTCCGGGCAAACTTGTCATTATCTCGGGTCCTGACAAAGGGCGTGAGTTCCGTATTGCGGGATTCCCACGCGAAGAAGAGGATGGCAATGTCGTCACGATTGGGCGTGCCGACGTGAAAGGCGAACGAGCGTTTGCCCATATCCAACTGGGTGATACCTACCGCACGGTATCGCGTATCCAAGCCGAAATCATCCAAAAAACAAGCAGCAACGAAGTCTACCTCCGCAACAAGAGCACAACGAACCCCACCGAGGTGAATAACGAGCAGGTGCCCCCCGAGGAAACTGTCGAACTTCAGAACGAGGACACCATTCAGATGGGTGAATTAGTTCTTCGGTATGAGGTGTAGCTCTACGCTCTTCAATCTTACTTCCCTGGATGGTATGTAGCTGCCACCTGAGGTAGCTGCGTCTGCGGAAGACTCAACGTTAACTTGTGTCTGTACGAACCACGGACCGTTTCTAACCACTCCCACCCCCTATGTCTGAAGCCACCAAGCGCTGTCCGTACTGTCATGAGGAGATCTTGGCTGCAGCGCGCAAATGCAAGCACTGTGGAGAGTGGCTGGAAGACCCACCGACAACAACCACCAGCATCCGCAATCCGGAAACGTTGGTGCGCGAGGCGCTCGACGAGAACTACGAGATTGAGAAAGAGCTCGGGCGCGGTGGCATGGCCATCGTTTACAAGGCCAAGCAACGCAGCCTGGGTCGTGATATTGCCCTGAAGGTGCTTCCCCAAGGCGTCTCACATGATAAAAAGATGTTGGAGCGCTTTCACCGCGAGGCGCGTTCTGCTGCCCAGCTGAACCACCCCCACATCGTAACCATCATCGATGAAGGGGAAACGAATGGCGTTCACTTCATGGCCATGGAGTACCTGAGCGGACGCGACCTGCACGAGATCATTCAGGAGCAGGGCCACCTCTCCAGCCAAGAAGCTGTCACGATCATCACCCCCATTGCGGATGCGCTCGCCTATGCCCATGAACAGGGCATGATTCACCGTGACGTAAAGGGCTCGAACGTCATGATTACAGACGTTGGGCGCCCCGTGCTCATGGACTTCGGCATCGCATATGCCTCTTCGGAGGCCCGCCTCACCCAAACTGGGACGGTACTTGGCACTCCTGAGTACATGAGCCCTGAGCAGGCCCGCGGTACCGAAGTTGAGGCGCGAAGCGACCTGTACAGCCTTGGCGTGGTGCTCTACGAAGCCCTCACAGGCAAACTGCCCCACTCTGGGGGCCACCCCATGAGCGTTGTGTATAAAGTGCTCCACGAACCGTACACGCCTCCCCGCGAACTGCAACCTGACATTCCTGAATGGCTGGAGCAGGTCGTGGCCAAGTGCCTCATGAAAGAGGCCAACGACCGCTTCGATTCCTGTGCAACGCTCGCCGAAGCCCTCCGCAATGAGGATCCCGGCGAGTATGTTGAGATTCCTTCACCCTCCGATAACGGGGAGGCCGAAGCAGGGCCTATTCGTCTGGGTGACGAAGACGAAGCCGAAAACCAGCCGGCCCAAACACAGATCTTTCAATCGAAAGACCTGTCGGATGACAGCGTCTCCGAAGAGACCTCCAACGCGTCAGACCGCCGCTCAGATGGAAGCGACAGCAGCCCGCAGCGCCAGAACCTGAGCATTGTGCGTAGCCTTGCCGGCACAGCCGACTGGGTCAACGCCGTCTCCTTTTCGCCCGACGGCCAGTTTGCCCTTGGCGGCGGCAACGACAATGAAGCGAAGGTCTGGGAGGTGGTTTCTGGCGACGAGATCCAAACGATTCGTGGTCTTGACGGTCACCCCATCGCGATCGATCTGTCGTCGAACGGCGAAACGCTGCTCACGCTTAGCTCAGAAAGTACGCTTCAGCTGTGGGACCTGGAGACCGGGAACCAGCTGCACAATCTTGAGACCACGCCCAACTCGGTGCTCACGGCCTGCTTCTCGCCTGACGGCAATCGCGTACTCGGAGGAGCCGGGCAAGGCGGTACGTTGCGCATATGGGATGTAAAGTCGGGAGAGCCCGAGTTTACCTTCGACATGCATGAGGAGCCGGTCTTTTCGGCGGCCTTTTCGCCCGACGGCTCCCGCGTCGTCACAGGCACTGGGCAAGGCGCTCTGCGCATCTGGAATGTGCAGTCTGGCGGCCAGGTCATGGAGCTCGATACCAGCGACTGGGACGCCGCGTATGTCTTCTCAGTTGCATTCTCGCCCGACGGCCAGTACGTCCTCTCAGGCAGCGATGACATGACCGCTCGCCTATGGGATGCGGCATCAGGCAAGCTTCTGCGCACGTTTGACCGCCACGATGGCCTTGTCATTGCCGTGTCGTTCTCGCCCGATGGCCAGTTTGCCATCTCAGGCACAAGCAACCTCAATGTCTGCCTCTGGAAGGTGTCCGACGGTAGCCTGGGCTACCTGTTTAAGGGCGAAAGCGGCGAAGGGGTGAGCGCTGTCGATTTCTCGCCCGACGGGCGCTACGTACTCTCGGGCACCAAGGAGCGCGGCATCCGCATGTGGACACCCTAACGCTTTTCTCTGCCGGGCAAACTTGCCCGCTCACATGCTTCCCCTGAATGAAGGGAAGCGGCCCTTTTTTTGAGTTGAGGCAGACTCGTGTGGATTCAGAAACTTGCGTTAACCAACGGAAGGATGCGGAAGCCGGGCGGATTGTTCTGAGCCACGTTCAGCACGCCGATCTGCACCCCCTGGAGCGTACGGGCGTAGTTGTAGATGCCGATGGCCAGCCCGCGCTGCGTGCCGCGCATGTCGTTATATCCAGCGAGGGTCACCCCGCGCATCACCCCCTCCTCGATGCGGTTATACCCGCCTGAGACCAGCACGCCTCGCACATCCTGGGCTCCGGTCGCCATGCCTCCCAGTGCAACGCCCCGCACTTGCAACGCCCCCGATGCCAGGCCTCCAGCCATAACTCCTGTCATACGCCCTCCGGCGCCCGATGCCAGGCCGCCTGCCAAGATGCCCATCATGTCGCCGCCGGTGCCTGCCGCCACGCCACCAGCGAGGAGTCCACGGGCCCCACCGCCTGTTCCCGCTCCAATGCCCGCAATGCCGACGCCGAACAGCCGGTCTCCAGTCCCCAGCCCAACACCGGCGATCCCGATGCCAGTGAGCGTCTCGCTGGCGCCGGCGCCAACGCCAGCAACCAGGATTCCACGTACCGAGGCCCCACTTCCGATTCCCAGTCCACTTGCGGCCACGCCCACAATATCCTCGCCAGCACCGGCGCCCAGTCCGGCCACGAGGATACCCCGCACGGAGCCGCCCGCCCCCACGCCGAGTCCGCTCACCGCGATGCCGTCCAAGTTATCACCTGCGCCCAGTCCGAGAGCGCCTACGGCAACACCAGCGATCGTATTGGTGGTGCCCACGCCGGCCCCAACGGCCAATCCGCTGATGCGAGCAGCGCCTGTAACCGGCACGCCGAGAGCAAGACCATTTACGGTGCCTCCAGTTTGGTCGTACGGCGGACTCCACAGCGTTACGTTGATGCCATGCACCCACTGCATCTGCCGATCTCGATAATTGAGACGCAGCCCGGTGGTACGTTGCGAATCGCCGAGGCTCACTCCAACAGTACCCGTTGTCAGATTCAGAGCTGTGCCGTTCTGGGCCGCAGCATGGGGGATAATAGTGCAAAGTAGAGCCGCCAGTGCGAAGAGAAGGGTCGAGCGAGATGCGGTGTGCATACGACAGGTTTTCAGGTGAGGCAGGAGGTCCGCAGCAGGGCCAGTGGTCCCGCCCTGCAATCACGCTCTCTACGTACGTCTCGATCTGATCGTTACACCTCTACGCCAGCGGTCATTTGGAGCAAAGCATCTCAGCTCACACGACAAGATCACCAGTTTGGGGGATGCGCGATGCGATGCCAAAGCGCGAGGAGAATTCCGAGCGTGCGAGTGCAGCGTTGCAATCCTTCTGCTGGAAGCCGTCAGGGCCACCTACAGACGGCGAGGGATCTGTTCAGTAGCGATTTTCTCTTGGTAGTGGATATACGTTAAGTGACCGCTCTCGTGATAAAGCCATTTCCTGGAGCGAACGGTCTCCCGTTCGCTCCCCATATACGGCTACCAGATCCACAAGTAGCTGCGAGCACCGCACAGGAATCAGTGGATGCGCTTGAGCGCGTTACGCTGGGCCGCAAGTGTTTTGTCGAGCTCAGCTTCGCCGTGCTGCGTCCCAAAGAAATACGCCTCAAACTGTGAGGGGGCCAGGTACACGCCTTCTTCCAGCATGGCATGGAAGTAGTCGGCGTACGCTTCGGTATCGCACGCTTTGGCTGTCTCAAGATCGGTGACGCGCTCGTCCGAGAAGAAGAGGCTGCCCATAGCGCCTACGCGGGTGGTGTAATACGAGAGCCCAAGGGCCTCCAGGTTCTGGCGGGTGCCCTCTTCAAGCGCCTCGCTGTAGCGCTCCAGCTGCGGATAGATGCTATCCTTCTCATCAGCGATCTTCGAGAGCACCGCGTGGCCCGCACGCATCGCCAGCGGGTTGCCGCTTAGCGTACCCGCCTGGTAGACCGGTCCCACAGGCGACACATAGTCCATGATCGCTTTCTTGCCGCCGTATGCGCCCACGGGAAGTCCGCCCCCGATGATCTTGCCCAAGGTCGTCATGTCTGGGGTGACGCCGTAGCGCTCCTGGGCGCCGCCGGGGGCCACGCGGAATCCGGTCATGACTTCGTCGAAGATGAGGACGATGCCGTGCTCGTCGCAGATGGCGCGGAGTTCGTCCAGGAAGCCGGGCTCGGGCGGAATGCAGCCCATGTTGCCCGCAATCGGCTCGACGATGATGCAGGCGACCTCGTCCTCGTACGATTCGGCAAGCTCGCGCACATGCTCAGCGTCGTTGTAGCGCGCCAGGAGCGTGTCTTTAGCGTTGCCCTCGGTGACGCCCGGCGAGTTGGGCTCGCCCAGCGACAGCGGACCACTCCCCGCAGCAATCAAGAAAAAGTCGCCGTGGCCGTGGTAGTTGCCCGCAAACTTGATGATCTTATCGCGTCCGGTGTAGCCGCGAGCCACGCGTGCGGCGCTCATCGTAGCTTCGGTACCCGAGTTCACCATGCGTACTTTTTCGACCGACGGCACGAGGTCGCAGACCAGTTCGGCCACCTCAATCTCGATTTCGGTAGGCGCGCCAAACGAGGTCGAAGCATCCACCGCGTCTTTCACTGCCGATACGACATCGGGGTGGGCGTGGCCAAACAGCATCGGCCCCCACGACCCGATGTAGTCGACGTAGCGGTTGCCATCCACGTCGGTCATGTACGCGCCCTCGGCGTGGTCGATGAAGAGCGGCGTACCGCCTACGCTTTTGAAGGCACGCGCCGGCGAGTTTACGCCGCCGGGAATCCGGTGCTGCGCGGCCTCGTAGTGGCGCTTGCTGGTGGAAAGGTCAAGGGGCGTCTTGGTAGGGATGTCCATAGCCATAACTGGGAGATCGCTAAACGACAGAGGAATGCAGACGGCTCAGGATGTAGTACCTGGGCATCCAACTGCACTGTATGTACTACGAGTCGTGCCTGTTTGATCGTGACAGATCTGCAATGCCCGCAGTCTGAAGCACGACGTCAAAGCAGGTTTTCACATCCGAATGCTTTCGGTACCATTCGCCCGGGGGGATCTTTGATCAGAGTAGCTATCATTTGTGATGCACCCATTGCTCAAACAGCTTCTCAAGTAATCGTCTCAAATCGCGTGTATGGGTGCAGCACGTCGGGCAGCGCAACGGTGCCGTCTTCGGTCTGGTACTGCTCAATGAGCGCGGCCATTATGCGGGGAAGCGCCAGGGCGCTGCCGTTGAGCGTGTGCAAAAGCTCGGGCTTGGCCTCGGGCTCGGGGCGATACCGAATCTGCATACGGCGCGCCTGGAACGCCTCAAAGTTCGACACCGACGACACCTCCAGCCAGCGTTCCTGTCCGGCGCTCCACACCTCCAGGTCGTACTTCTTGGCCTGCGTGAAGCCCATGTCGCCGGTGCACATGAGCAGGCGGCGGTACGGCAGCCCCAGCGCCTGTAAGAGCGCCTCGGCATCGGCACACATCGCCTCCAGGGCGCGGTAGCTCTCCTCCGGCGTCACAAACTGCACCAGCTCCACCTTGTCGAACTGATGCATGCGGTTGAGGCCGCGCACATGCGCGCCATACGAGCCCGCCTCGCGCCGGAAGCACGGCGTGTAGGCACAGTACGTGCGCGGCAGGTCGTCGGCATCAAAGATTTCGTCGCGGTGCATGTTGGTGACGGGCACCTCGGCGGTGGGAATCGGGAAGAAGCCCTCGCGCGGGATCTCGTACATCAGGTCTTCCTTGTCGGGGAGCTGCCCTGTGCCGCGCGCGCTGTCTTCGTTGATGAAAAGCGGCGGCTGGACTTCGGTGTAGCCGTTCTCGTGCGCCTCATCCAGAAAGAACTGAATCAGCGCCCGCTGCAGGCGCGCGCCCTTGCCGGTGTAGATGGGAAATCCAGCGCCGGTCACTTTCGCGCCGCGCTCAAAGTCGACCAATTCCAGCGATTCGAGCAGCTCCCAGTGCGGCTGCGGATCGAAGTCGAACGTGGGCTTGTCGCCCACCTCTTCCTCGACCTCATTATCGTCTTCGGAGACGCCCACCGGCACGCTCCGGTGCGGAATGTTGGGCAGCTGCAGCAGCATCTGCTGCGTGAGGGCCTTCTTTTCACGCACCTGTTCTTCCAGCTCGCTGATCTTGTCCTTGAGCGCGCTGGTCTCGTCGATGTGCTCCTGCGCCTCTTCTTGTTTACCCTCACGCATCAGCGCGCCGATCTGCTTCGAGATGCGGTTGGAGCGTGCCTGTGCCTCCTGCAACTCCGTGATGAGCGCGCGCCGCTCCTCGTCAACCTCCAGCAGCGCGTCGACCTGCTCGGGACGGTCTTCGCCTTTGGCGCGCATGGCTTCGCGCACGCGGTTCGGGTGTTCACGGACAGCGTCAAGGTCAAGCATAGGAGCTACGGATTCAGGTCAACAAGCATACGAGTACAGGCGGATGCGCTGCGTATCCTTAAGAACGCAAGTGCGTCTCGAAAAGGCAGGGATGTGGTGTTAATATAGCACGAACCTGCGGAGGCGAAGGGAGGGCAGTATCCATCATGCGTCGATCTCAAGCCCGAGCGCCTCGCCTACCCGGCGGATGCCCTCGCGCAGCGGTGTGGGATGGTAGCCCAGTTCGGTTTCGGCTTTCAGAATGACAAATCCGGTGCGCGGCGGACGCGGTACGGCGCTGTCGAAATAGTCGCTGGTTACGGGCGTGATGAGGTCCGGGTCGTAGTCGCATACCTCGGCCACGGTGGTGGCCAGATCGTAGATTGAGACGAGTTCGCGCCCGGAGATGTGGTACACACCGGTCTTTTCGTAGTGCAGCAGCCGCTCAATGCCGCGCGCCAGGTCGTTCACGTAGGTGGGTGTGCGCCACTGATCGGTGACGATGTGCACCGGCTCGCCCGCTGCCAGCTTCTGCATCAGCCACGTCACGATGGTGCCGCGTCCCAGGTCCGTGCCCGTGCCGTACACCAGCACCGTGCGCACAATGGCCCAGTTGGCCAGCCCTGAGGCACGCACAGCGTTCTCGCCCGCGAGCTTTGAGCGTCCGTAGTAGTTGACGGGATTCGGGCGGGCGTCTTCGGCATAGGGCCCGTCTTCGCCGTCGAACACGAAGTCGGTGGAGACCTGCACCAGGCGCGTGCCGTGGCGGCGGCAAGCCTCGGCCAGGTGTTGCACGGCGGTGGCATTTGTGGCCCAGCAGTCGTCTTTGGCATCGGTGCAGCCATCCACATCAGTCATGGCGGCGCAGTTGACAAGGACGTTGGGCGTGAAGTCCTCGAAGAGCGCCGCGATGTCATCGGGTTGGGTGATGTCGAGAGGGGCGTAGCCACACGCGCCGGTGTCGAAGCGAGGC
>CAJXLX010000022.1 GCA_913056335.1 uncultured Rhodothermaceae bacterium | reverse complement strand
GTAGGATCTCAGGGGTGACGTGCTCATGGTTGTAGGCCAGTTCGAACATCGCTACGTAGCCCGATAGATACGCCTTGTGTACTCCGCGAAAAAGCCGAAGTCGGTTGCGCAGGCTCGTCCAGATGCCCTCAATGGTGTTGACGTGGACCTCCCGAATGCCGTCTCCATCTCGGTCGTCCGCCCATGCCTTGGAGTGGTCAATGGCTTGACGCTCTCGGTCTTCCTCCTCGCGCTCGATCCACCGGTACGAGCGGTTCTCATCCGTAAAGAGGGTGGCCTCCTTGCCCGTCCCTTCCGTTACCACAGCCTGGAGCGTCTCGCGGGTGGTGTCGGGACAGACGGTGAAGGATGCCCACCCCGTTTCCCGTCCGACCAGGCCGAGAACTGGAGGACGATCGTTTTCGTAAGTCCCCCGTCCACGCTGCTTGTTGGCCCGCTGACGGGGAGGATCATCCGGATCCCGGTGCGGATCCCCTTTTTTCCCCCGCATTTTGGTACATTTCATCAGCCTCAACATTCGAATCCGGTAAACTCCCTGCCAACGCTTCGCCTGGAAGGCCAACGCGCTCGCCCTCTTGGACCGCCTCTTGAATGCGGTGACGCCGCTTCAGCACCGAGGGGTAGGCCAGACCCATTTCGTCGGTGAGCCATTTGGTGGGCATGCCTTTGGCAAACCCGCGAAGAAGCATCACGATGGTCGAGCAGTCGTAGTGCGTCTTCGACCACACCGTGCCCGTGAAGATGTTGAAGACCGCTCCGCACTCGCGGCAGCGATAATCTAAAATCGGGGCACGGCGACGGTCGTGCGGCGCCTGATCGTCGGGCAGCTCATGACCGTTTGGACAGGAAAGGCCCTCCGGATGCAGCGACCGTTTCAGGTACCGGTAGCACTCGTCCTCACTAAGCAGTTCGTCAAGGGGAAAGCCAATCATCACGCTGTGGGCATTGCTATTCAGGCTAGCGACCTCCAGGAACAACTCGTGCCGATTATTTACAATGCAGTAGATCAATATTGTTCAGCCCCGAGCTAACATGAGCCATAATCTTTCTTGGGGCGAACGCCCCCCGTTCGCCTCCGCCGGAGACGTCCGCGCCGGGTGACGCTCCCAGTCTCCGGCTACAGCCCCATTCTTTCCATCACTTAGCATTTACCAAGTACCTGTTTTGATTTTTGGTGGCGGCTCAATGGTAAGTGATTATGTAGTCTTCACCGGCGTAGCCCCCTTGTTCGGCTTACGACGACTCATGGGCTGACGATGTATTGGGGGCATCCTCCTGCAGCGCTGCTTCAGACGGCATGTTCTGCGGTAGCCCTTGGCGCGCCATACGCTTGCGATCCCATGCCGATACTGCCACAAAGAGAAGCAGGTTCAGGACTTTGTCCATTACGCTATGAACGAGCATCAGGCTGGCAATGAGGGCCTCGGGGACTTGCGTAGCGCGGGCCACCTCAATGGCAAACCCGACGCCCACCAGGTCGCGACTGGGCACGAACGGGATGCTTTCTGCGATAATCTGTACGGCCAGAAATGTAAACCAGGCCTGCAACGGAATCTCTGGAGCGACCACCACCCACTGCGTCACCTGCAGGCTCTGAATCAGCAGAAGCCGCGCCGTGTGGAGTGCGAACAACGAGAGGAGCAGAACACCCGATAGCTTCAAAATGGAACGCCGAAACCGTATTCCGAGCGCGATCATCCCCCCTATAACAAGGACGACCACAGCGGCATAGGCTATGTTATGCTGCACTAACATCTCGGGAAGCACCACCAGACCGCTAAAGAAAAAGGTCGCCAGCAAGCTAAAGGCAACCACCGTCGCTGTAATTGAGGACACGATGGTGTTGTCTTTAATGCCATGCAAGATATTCAGCGCAGGCATGTCGATACGATCGCGGGCCCAGAAGTAGAGATACACCTCCCCCGAATAGCTCATCACGTCTTTGTTGTACACTCGCTTTTTGAGGGCCGCGGGAAAGATGGTCCATGGCGACGAGCGAAAAATAAGCCCGTAGATAATGGACTGGAAGATGGGAAGCGTGAGGTAGATGGCCCCGAACAACACATAAAACCAGGGCGTGCGCGGCAGCGACGCCCAAATGTCGCCCCACCCAATGGTCGTCATCCGGTACACCAGGTACCCTACAATGACCGCCGTCAGGATATAGCGCACTCCCATGATGATGCGTTTCCCGCGCTGGGTCTCTTGAAACGCCTGCCAGCGTGCTTGGGCGCGTGTGGTGAACTCCGTAAGCGATCTGGGCAAGGCCATAGAGGGGAACGAAAGAGCTTGAGAAGCACACACTTGAGTCACATCTGGAGATAACCAGCTATGCACGCAGAACGGGGGGCGGTGCTGAATGCGTTATGCCGCAAGGGGGATCCGCCACACCCACTGCGAAAGGGGCCCACGCGGCCCTCAAGCATAGATACCGATGCAGTAAAAGAGCACTCCCAAACGCGTCGATGGCCAGATGCAGAGCGCATCACATAAACGTCTTCTGGAGCAGTTATGCAGGAGCGGTGACGTACGTGTGGATCGCTACCACGCCCGGAAGCTACGCGTGGTGATCTGCAAAGAGACGCACGTTCCGTCGTTGCTACCAGCCCTGCTGCTGTGTGCTGTGCTCTGCTGTGCTATTGTGGGGGCAGCAGCCGGATCGCATCGAAGTCGGCCTTAGAGGTTTGGCCGCTTATCGTGTCGGAGTCGTTCCAAATAGTGATTGAAATGGGATTATTGGGCGGGTTCTCCCCAAACAACTGGCGATAGTCCGACCGGATGTTGCGGCGCATGGTCTTCCACTGGCCCAGACCGGGCTCGTTGGCTGAGTCGATAACCATTACACGCAGCGGCCCCTGCTCATCGGTCGTACCCACCGGGAGCGAGGAGCTAAACGTGTACTTGATGCTCTTGGGGCGCCCCAGCCAGTCGCTTCCGAAGGTAACGTACATGGCCGCAGCGGTGTCATTGCGACGACGGTTGTTCTCGGCAGCGCCTTCAGGATAGGATTGGATCCGCCACTTCCACTCGAACCATGGATGCTCTTGCAGATCCCAGTTGAAGTGCTCGTCATTCAGCATGCTGATGCGCATGGCTTCGTTCTGGGTGTAGGTGCGCAGGTAGGCACGCCCGTTTTCACGCTGCACGCGAGCCCACTCATTCTCTCTCATCTGCGTCTCTATGTCGAGCACTTCCTGGTTGCTGGTGACAAAGACCCACTGGTTGGGGTATGTGTCGTCTTCATCGCCCTGGAAGTCGTCCACGACCACCGCTTCGCTTTGCGCATTGGCCAACGGGGCCCCATTCCCGTACAACGCCAGGGTCAGACCCAGCATCAGAAATACCATAGCAATCTGCGGTCGAAGAAACATAGAGCCGTTACACTGTGCGAAAGACAGAGCGTGCCTATGGGGCACGTGAAGAGGTACCAACTGGTTGTTCATCTGTTGGCTATGTATCAATCAAGATGCCAGATTGTCCTCAGGTCATGTGAGCACATTCGTGGGCACGCAGCAGTCATACTGTTTACAACAGCGGACGCGCCAACGTGGAGCACACCGATACAGTGTTCTTTCAGGAAGCCGCTCCCGAATCCGATGGAGTATCACACTCCGCTATGAATTCTCTTGGGGGAGATCATCCGAATCAGGATTGGAGGATGAAGCGCGAAGCACATCGGCCACATTAGTTTGGGATTCGTCGGGCTCGGCCTCCATGTACTGTGTCAACTGCGGCGCGTCTTGGTAGCGTTCCCATACGAGGGTGAGCCCGAAGAGCCCTGTGTTCAGAATGCGATCGAGCGCGCTACGCACCAGCAGCATTCCAGCCATGGTAGCTGCTGGGATGCCGAGTCCGCTCGCCATGCCGATGCCAGCTCCAGCAAAGAACAGATCGCGTGAGGGCAACAGCGGAATGCGATTTGTGATGATTAACACCGCCAGCAGCGTAGCCCATGCGCTAAATGAGGCCTCGGGGATGACGACCCACCATTGTACCACCTGCAGCACGTTCGACAGCAAAAAGCGTCCGCCATGCACGCCGAACATCCAGCCGAGCAGATCGCTCGGCAGCGTAAAGATAGAACGCCGAAATTGTACCAGCAGGCCGACAGCGAACGCGATCGCTGCTCCCCCCGCCACCAGGTAACCCGGCGTTGGGTTCTGCATTACGTCGCCCAGCGTGATGTATCCGGTTGCCAGCAGCGCCACAAGAATTACAACAGCCGATGCCACCGACATCATCGAGGAAATAATGAGGTTGTCTTTGATCGCCAGTGCAAGCGAGCGCACGTCGCCAGTGCTGATATGCTTTTTGGCCCACGTAAACAGGTACACCTCACCCGAGTAGCCTACGACGTCGGTGTTAAGCACGCGCTTGCGCAGCAAGATAGGGAGCGACTCACGCGCGCTGAGGTCCCACACCCGCCCGTAGATGAGCACCTCGGCCAGCGGCAGAATCGCATACATAGCCAGTACCGTCGCATAGAACCACGGCGTAGTGGGGAGCGAGCGCCCAACCTCCGTCCATCCAATATCCGCAAGCTGGTATGCCAGATATGCCAGAATGCTCGCTACAAGCAAGTAGCGCAGCACCTTGAAGATGCGCTTTCCTGTTTTCGAATCCGCGAAGTCTTGCCACCGTTGCTGGATCGTTGCGAACGACATGCGAGGGTGGAGGCTGTGGACGAGGCTGTCGGCACCCTGTGCAACAGTACCCGCCACGCAAGGATGGCCCTACTATATGGACTTTCTGGCATTTCGTAGTCCGCTCCGACAGAAATTGAGCTATCAAGGTGCGGTAGAGCCCCGGTGAAGCATCGCAGTACCGTCAGGACTTTCGAGCAAAGTGAGCGTCCAGCGAGCGTCCTCAGCCTGCCAGCGTTCAACGATGGCAGTTTCGTCTTTCCGGTAAGCGTCATCTAAGATTACAACAGCGTCATCACTTAGGCGATCGTGCAGGGCAGGCACGGCCGGATAGCGTGCTTGCGTACGGGTCTGCTCAGGCGGTCCGTCAATGATAAGCATATCGATTGTCTTCAGATCATCAATCGCGTGCAGATCGTACCACGGCCATGCGTTGCCTCTAATCTGAATGTTTGTCATGGGGGCATGCCGGACGGAAACAACATCTTGAAGCCCATGCTGACTGACCCGTCTGCGAGTGACCGAAGCATACTCCTCCATATGGTCAAGCGAAACAAGACGCCCATGCCCTTGCTCCTCCAAGGCATACCCCACAACAACTGACGATACCCCACCTCCGGCCTCCACGATCGTCTCTGGATGATGATTGCGGATGGCGTCTAAGATATGACCGCACAGTTCAGGCGAAGCGGCCCACCCGGTGTATGGCGGAAGCGCCCGGCGCACGCTAAGCGTGTTGTAGAGATAGATGGCAGCTTGGTGATGACGCCGTGTAGCCTCATCGTCGTCCTTGCGCCGCCGATAACGATCAAGTTGCACGCCGATAATAGCAGCAGAGCATGCCAGCAATGTAATGCTCTCAGCGTATGCAGGGATTACCCCATGCGCAACTCCCGCAACCACCACAATGAGGCCCAAGAGTCCGATCAGCGTCTTTGTATCTGCATGCTTGAAATGGATGATGCGGGACTGCACGCCCATGGGAAAGTGTGTTGATAGCCAAAAACAAGAATCAAACTTCAATGTACCGACCGCTGATCTGATCATCAACATCGCAAGCCGCCTGTCTGACCTGACATCCACAACCCCGACACGATATTTACCGCATGACTTATTGCTCCATCTCGTGTTTGCAGTACAGCCTCCGCCGAATCAGTCCAATTCCTGCAACGAACCGTTTCGTCGAAGTGCCCTGCACATTGGTCCCACTTGTGGTGCACAAGACGCACTTCTTCTCATCCCATCTACGCTTGCCGATGGCGGCGTGTAGCCACATCACCCGCCCAATAGGGATTAATGCCGACTGGGACGTACGCCGATAGCGGCAGTGGTACCCACCAGCAGTGTAACGCTTCCGGCGTATCTGGGTCGTATGTTGTGAGCGGTACCAGCAATTACGACAAGAATGCTCACAAGCCCGAGTGGCGTCTCTGCTTCTGCATACCTGAGGTGAATTGCGTAAGTGTGCATTCTCATAGCGTAATACACTTGTAACTCTGAAAACAGAGCCACCATCGCAAAGTACCGATTATGCGTCCTGGCATCAGCAGGGTATAGTCCTCATGCCGGGTCGGTCCTGACTACAGTTTTGTTCTTCATCAGGTGGATGGCCATGACAACCGACTCTTCCCAAGCTGACTCTGAATCGCGACGGCCTGCAGACGGCACACCGGACTCGTCCGCGGAAGGGAAGGCGTCTGCTTTGCTCCGCATGTTCTGGTCGCCGCAGTCGGTGCGGCGCCTGGTGATGAGCGTTATGGTGGTCCTGGTGCTTCAGTATGCGCTTGTAGGCATTGTGGGTGTGGTGCTGCGCGAGCCCTGGCCTACGCTGGTTCTCCCCGCGTTTCAGGACGTGTGGGATGGCGATGACGAACTGGCTGTACCACGCGCTCGGATTATCGCCGTTAGCAGCGATAGCACGCGGTTTGAGGTGCCCTTTGATGCGATATGGAGTACCATTCCGGCTTCGCAGCGGGCTGGTTTTCTACGGGAGCAATGCCGCCCACAGGCCCTCAGTGGTACGACACGCACTGAGCGCTGCACCCTACCTGAAGCGCGCGCCTGGATGCACGGACAGCTGCAAGACCGCTATCCGCTGCATCAGGTTGATCGCCTGGATGTGGTGTGGGAGGAGGTCTTTTTCAACGTGAACGAGCGGACGACCGCCCAGGCTCCGCGTGTTCAGCCCACCGATACGTTGCGCGTGCCGCTGTAGCATGTGCAGCAGTGGTGGGCCGCACTCGCACTCGCTCCCCTACGGCTATTTCCGGATTCGCTCATGCGTGCTGATCTCGACCGCTGGCTCTTTGACACGTTCAGCGCCTCGCCTGGGGGGCTGGGCCTGTATCGCATTTTATATGCCAGCTTCGTGTTATTTGCCTTCACTCCCGGACATGCGGAACTGCTCGACTTTTCGTTCGCTGGCGCGCTTCCTGATGCGTTCTTTCTGCCTCCTCCGGGCCCACTCATGCTCCTGCCTGGCCCGCCGCCCTCCTGGCTGCTCGACGCCTTGCACCTCTTGCTCACGGGCAGCCTGGTCGCGCTTCTTGTAGGCTATCGCACACGCTGGGCCTCGTGGGCTGTGTTTGGGCTTCTGCTTACCGGCTACGGATTTGCGTTCTCGGTCGGCAAGATTAACCATGTGATGCTGTTTGTGCTACTTCCGCTGGTGATGTCGCTCACCAACTGGGGGGCCGCCTATTCGTTAGATGCACAGGCCCAGCGCACGCCCCGCGCTGTGCAAACCTGGCCCCTGGCGCTGCTGGCGCTGCTCATCGGCTTCGCAATGTTCACCGCGGGATTCTCCAAGCTCATCGGCGGCTGGCTCGATCTGGGCAGCCAGGCCACACAAGGCCACTTTGTTAAGCAGTTCTTTGCCCGTGGACGCCAGGACTTCCTGGCTCCGTGGCTGCTTCAAGTCGATTCGGTCGTGTTTTGGGAGATGCTCGATTGGGGCACTGTACTGTTTGAAATAGGCTTTCTGGTGGCCGTCGTCCGGAAACGCACCATGCGGCTGTTTCTTGCCGCAGCCATTGGCTTCCACCTCGGCACGCTCCTGATGCTCAACATTGCGTTTGTGTTCAACTATATCGTGTACGCGGCCTTTATAAGTTGGTCCCCTCTGGCAAAACGCCTGCAAGACGGGCTTGCGCGCCTGCCCAATGCAGCTGCCGCCCCCCGCCTCACCCTACTTGTAGGCACCGTTGGCACGCTCAGCCTCTGGGCATACGGCTCGCCGTTGCTCTGGGGCTCTCGTTCTGCTGGCCTCGTCTCCGATCTAACCTGGGTTGAGGTAGGCTGTGCTGCTGTAGCCGTGGCTGTCGTGCTGGCCGAGGGCGGGAGCCACCTCCGGAAGCTGCATCGGGCCCATCGCCAGCAGCGGCCTACGATGAAACGCAGTGGTTGAAGGGCCTGGGGAAAGCAGCAGACCGCCGAAACCTCCCCTTAGCCATGGGCTCTAACCTCATGCATCCGGCTCTATTTGGATGCGCAGCTGTTCACACTTTTATAACTGTATTGCCCCTCTATGTCTGCTTCTTCTGCACGCAAACGCGCGCGCCGCACGCTGGTGGGTACGCTGCTGGTATATGGGCTGCTGGTGGCCACACACCTGGGCGAGTTCTGGCCGTTCAGCATCTATCCCATGTTCTCGCAAGGCGGCAATGACTGGTCGCGCGCCGTTGTGCGCACGGTGCCCGACACGCTTAGTCCCGACTGGCAGACGGCCACCGAAGCCGAACAGCTTCCCGGTACGGGCTTTCCGCTTACCGAGCACGGCATCGACCCCATCGACCTGTCAAACTACGTGTCGAAGACGGAGACATGGACGCCCGCCCGCACCAACGGGCTTCGCACGATGTTCGGGGCCGAAGCCGAGCAGCATACGTTTTTGGTGATGCGTGTGAATGGCACCATAACCCAGCACGACTCCGTTGTCGTGGAGTACGTCCCCTACGCACTGGTTCGCGACGGCGGGGTGAACCTGAACCCGTCGCTTCCGCGCCCAACTGCCGATACGACCACTCCCCCATGACGCTTGAGTAGCCGCCTTCCTTAACGAGGACTGATCCGCATCCCCCTGTTTGTAATTGACTTGCCATGAACACGCTCCTCTCATATCTGACGTTTGACGCTGTCGGATCGTGGAACCTGTGGCGCAACCTGTTCGGCTTCGACGAGCAGGAAACGGCAGGCGATATTGTCTTTTTCTGGCTTTTTGAACTGTTTATTGTAGGGAGCACGATGTACTGGGCCTGGTATTGGGCGCAGTACATTCCGCGTATTAGCGACATTGTGCTGCCGCTGGGCATGGCCAACTATATCGATGTGTCGTTCATGTTTAACGGCACGCTGCCATACGTCAACGCAGCGCTCATTTCGGGACTGGCTGTGCTGGGACTGCTACGCGTGCATCGTTATGCATACATGGCAGCGTTTCTGCTGCTGCATCTTCAGTTTGCATCTCGGTACGTACTCGGCGAGATTCCGCACAGCTCCAACGTGCTCGGCATGGCGGTGCTGGGCTTTGCCTTGGCGCTTATTGTGTTTCAGCGGGCCGCCCACCGGCGCAAGTTTGTGCTGGGGTATAATTACTTCTTTATTGGACTTGGATACACGCTGGCGGGGTTCTGCAAGCTTATTGGTACGGGCATCTTCTGGTCGGATGGACGCCACCTGTGGATGTGGATCCACGAAAAGGGTATCGATGCGTTTGCCAAGTTCGGAGTGCTGGAGTTCAACTGGCTGCAGGAGGCGGCTCTCAACAGCTTCTCGGTGGCTACGCTCTTTCTTACGATCGGACTGCTCTCGGAACTGGCCGCCGTGCTGATGTGGTGGCGACCGTTGCGCACGCCGGTTGTGCTGGCCGTGATTGGGCTGCACATTGGCATCTATCTGGTGATGGGGATCATGTTTAGCATCACGTTTGCCATTCTCATTCTGCTGGCGCTACCGTGGGCGCGCTGGATCGACGCGGTGCTTCCGGATGCGTGGGCTCAGCGCATTCGTGAACGCGCCCATGCCGCGCCCCCCGCCGATACGCGTGCAACCCGTGCGCCTCAGGCTGCTGGTGCCGAGCGCGCCTGAAATAGGTCGTACTTAAACGACACGCGCAGGTACTGCTCAAAGGCCTCTTGCATGGTGGGGGTAAGCTGAAACCGCGGATGGCCAAACATATCGCCCTTTACGTAGTGGTGCCAGGCGTACAGCAGCAGGTCTTTTGGGGTGTTGCGCATGCGGCGAATGAAGTGATCTTTTTCCCACAAGTTGTCGCCGTGGAAATAGCGTAGGTAGAGATAGCTGTCCTTGCGTGGAAGGATCTGGTAGCGCTGCTCGCGCCAGTCGTTCACGTAATCGGTGTCGCTGGTGCGGCGCAAATTAGGATAGCGGATGTCCGCGTCGCGGCGGTGCATAATGGTGGGAGGCACGCCATTCGGGAGCACGCCAATGAACGGATGATCGAAGAATTCGGCGCTATCTACATGCATAAGCGTGGCCTGTAGCGTGCAGGCGTCATACCCGTCGTTGAGCGTCGCCGCCTGGCGCGCTAAGCGTTCTGGATGCGACCAGTCATCGTCATCCCACTGCGGCACCACATAGTCGCCCGTGGCGAGGTCGAGGGCCTGATTGCGCAGCGAACCAATCCACATATCGGGGGTGCGCTCCACATATTTGTAGACCACGTCGCCCTCATCCCATTCAGTCACCAGATCGTCAATCGGGTGCTTCAGGCCGTTGTCGAGCACCACCAACTCTTTGTTCGGATATGTTTGTGCCCGATAGCAGTGCAGTGCGCGCTGCACAAGCTTCGGGCGATCTGCTGTTACCAGTAGACAGCTTACAAGCGGATGGGTTGAGGCAGAGGCATCGGACACAGGCATGGATACAGGCGCACATTAAGTAGAAAACAGACAGCACGTGCAGTATTATATGGATGCCATAGCGCCCGGATTCCCCATCAATAGAGCTCATGTTGTCACCTTACCGCCACGGATATTCACTATATGTCCATAAGCCATAGGCCGCCTGTTCACGGCCCGCATTTCTATTGACCGCCATGTCAACTATCATACGTATTCGCGTTTCGTTTACTGATTGATGCCTATTCCCTATGGCTCTCACGTACGACCAAATTGAAGTGGGCGACTCTTACTCCATCCAGCGGTTTATTTCGGCGGAGGATATCGACACGTTTGCCGATATTACCGGAGACGATAACCCGGTGCATGTAGACCCCGACTACGCCAAAGAGCACTCGCGCTTCGGCAAGCCGGTGGTGCATGGTGTGTTTCTGCTTGGGCTCATCTCAAAAGTGCTGGGGCGTGATTTTCCGGGCCATGGGAGCATTGCTGTAGGCATTTCGTGCCGATTCCTGCGTCCGGTGCCTGTCGGATCGGAGGTGACTGTTGAGATTCAGGTGGCCAGCAAGAACGAGGAGCGCCAGCATGTGAAGGTGCGCACCTACATCTACCTGGATGGCAAAATGGCGCTCGGTGGCGAGGGCACTGTCATTCCGCCCTCGCCCGAAGACGTGGCCTGGGCCGAGGCACACGAAAATGAAGCGCACGAAGATGAGACCGCGTAGCTGCTGGTCGGACGCACGAGCCTCCTCCATTCCATCGCACCGCACAGGGGCTCCACCTCGTTCTTCTGTCCGCTTGCGTCCTACCGCGGTAGTTTCAGCATCTGCCCGGCTTCGATGGTCTCGTCAATGCCAACCTGATTCATGATGGCCAGGTCTTCGAGTGTCATCTCGTCGGGCAATGTGGATGAATCCACAAACGACCGGAACGGCCCGCTCCGATCGGCTTCTTGCTGATAGAGGCGTGTGGGCTGCCGGTTCAGCTTATCGGGTTGCGTGAGCGGCGCAAACCCTTCGATGGTGCGTACGAACGCCGTGCGATAGGTGTCGTACTGGGCGCCGCTGGTAAGCGCCTGAAACATGAGGGGCGTGCCTTCATGCTCAAAAAAGTAGGCTAACACGCGCACCGTGCCGCCATTCTGCTGCTGGGCTTCAACCAGTGCACGCTGTGCCGTAACGCCGTTGAAGCGGCGCGTATCTTGCGAGACCACGGTAAGTCCCTGCTGGCCTACGAACGCCTGCGCGGCTGCCTCAGGGGTATCTTCTTCCGCAAACGTAAGCCCAATAAGCGCATCCTCGTTGGGGCTTACCATGACCACCTGCTGCGTCTGGTTTACCAAACGGTATGAGGCAGGCACCGGAAACTGAAAGCGCAGTTCAGGATGGTAGAACGTGCTGTTCTCGGTAAAGCCCTGGCGCGGGTTATTTCCCACCACAATGCCGTTGATGGCGCTTCGATAGGCTGGTTCGTTGCGCTCTGTCATCGACGTACGGCTGCGCCACTCCTCGGCCATCTGGCGCACGCGCACCTCGCGATTGCCGGGGTCGGGGTGCGACGACTGCCACGCAGGCAGCGCCTGCCCGCTCTGGTCGCGCTGTCGCTTTAGTGCCGTAAAGAAGGCGGCGCCCTCGCCCGCTTCGTATCCAGCCAAGGCGGAATACTCCACGCCCAGCGCATCGGATTCGCGTTCGTGGTCGCGGCTGTAGCTGAGCGAAATCAGTTGCGCAGCAGTACCGCCCAGGTTTAGAATCTGACTTCCGGCCTCGCCGCCCAACACCGACTGCCCCACCACGGCCCCACCCAGGAGTCCAATTTGGGTGAGCTGCTGCCGGGCGGCGCGCTGCGAGGCATGGCGGGCCGCCACATGCCCAATTTCGTGGCCCAGCACCATAGCCAACTGCGCTTCGTTGTTGAGATGCGCCAGGAGTCCGCGCGATACGTAGATGTACCCGGCGGGAAGCGCAAACGCATTCACGATGGGGCTGTCGAGCACGCGGAAGGTAAACTCGGTATCCCGAAACTGCTGGGGCGTGTCAGGGCGGCGCATGTGGCTCTTGGCCAGCACGCGGCGCGCGACCTCGTCTACATAGGCGCTTACCTCTTCATCGTCGTAGACGCCGTACTGCTGCTGGATCTGCTGGTCGGCCTCGCGCCCCAACTGGATCTCTTCTTCCCAGCTATACCCCAGGGCGCGGGTGTTACCGGTTACCGGATTCATGCCGCGCGTGCATCCGCTGGCGATAAACACCAGCGCCAGCGCAAGAACAGGCATCCACGAATGCAGGCGTGCAGGATGCGTGCCCAACAAGCGTACAGAAAACGACATAAGACACAAGGGTTAGTACAAAAGTGCAAAACGGAGCGAACAGCGCGCTACGCTGAAACGTCGGCGGATGCAGGTGCAATGCAAACGCGGGCCGCATCGTTCTTCGTATCTACCTGAAAGAGGCGATTTTCGTCTTCTGAAAACGGGACGGTCGCTGTAAACGGTGCCGCGCGGGTAGCGGTGATAAAGCTCTGCCCGATGGCGTCGGACTGCAAGAGCTGCATGAACACCTCGGTGCGCTCGGTGTCGAGCTTGCCGAAGGCGTCGTCAAGCAGCAGCACCGGGAGGCGCTCCAGCGTGTCGCTCAGGTAGAAGTACTGGGCCAGCTTCAGCGCCATGGCAAAGGTGCGGTGTTGCCCCTGCGAGGCGTAGCGCCGCACCTCCAGGTCGTTTAGGCGGAAGACGAGCTCATCGCGCTGCGGCCCGACGAGCGTGGTGCCGCGTTTGTACTCGTGGTCTTGTTTCTCGTCCAGCCGCGCCCGAAAGGCCTCCGCAATCGCCTCCGCATCGCCCGGCGCATCGGTCGACAGAGCGGCAAACGTGTCGTACTCGATAGTAGGCTCTTCAGCCACCGCCTCAATGCGCTCGTAGGCGTCTTGCAGGTAGCCCGTAAACGTGTGCAAGAACGTCTGGCGGCGTGCGACCACCTGACTGCCCAATTGCACCAGTTTCTGCGTCCACGGCGCCAATAGGGCCTCGGGGGGCGGCGCCGGTTTTTTGCGATACTGCCGCAGCAGTTCGTTGCGCTGTTTGCGCGCGCGGCGGTACTTCATGAGCGTGTTCATGTAGGCCGGATGCGCCTGACTCAAGATGTTGTTCAGGAACCGGCGGCGCTCGTCGGGGCCCTCGGCGGTGAGGGCGTGATCCTCGGGCGAGAACACGACCACCGGAAGCTGCCCCACAATGTCGGCCAGGCGGTCCAACGGCGCATCATTAACGAACACCTGCTTGCCCTCGTGCGGCACGTACACAAGCTTCGCCGTCATGGGACGGCTGCGCACGCCCGTAAACGTCCCCTCAAGCTCAAAGTACGGCGCTTCTTGGCGTACCGCATAGGTGTCGTTCGAGGCCACGAAGCTTTTGGTGAGGCACAGGTAATGAATCGCCTCCAGCGTGTTGGTTTTGCCCACCCCGTTCGCCCCCACCAGCACGTTTACCTTCGGGGCAAATGCCACCTCGGTGTGCTTGTGGGCACGAAAAGACCGAATCTTGAGCGATTCAAGCGTCATGGGCAAGCCAGTAGCGTACGAAAAGAAAACATTTTAGTGAACGGCACACCCAACGTCCGGTTTTCAAGAGATGCGGGGCTTTTCCCTACACGCCGCTTGCCTGGACTTTTATACGCTCTGTTCATACTTTAACGAGCGTTATTGGCGCCTGTACCCACCCATACAGCCAAATGCAGCACGCGCTGCAGCATGTGATGCGTTGTATCTGTGCCATGCAGATGCCTGTGCACGCATGAATTCCACAACTTGTGCCTTGCAGCAATAGCGTAGGTTCCGTCGTTGTGCTGGACCCGACTGGAGCTCGTACGTTATCGTTCGCTGCAAGCCCTGTTAACTGGATTGCGGTGCCGACTGCATCACCAGGGCAGTTCACTTTGTGTACCAGTCCCCACCCCTGCACGCTCTTTTCGCCCCCTACGCCCCAACTATGTCCTTCTTACTTGTCGTACTCTTGTCTGTATCGGCAGGATGGACCAGCCCATCGCCCTCCGATACGGCACACGAGCACGCATCTTCCACTGCCACACCATCTGATACTACACCGTCAGATACTACACTGTCTGATACTACACCATCTGATACCACGCAAGCAGCAGCTCAGCCTACGCTGCGCGAGTGCGGATTGAAGATGCCGCCCCTGCAAGAGCGCTACCAGCAAGCCTACTACATGGACGACTCGCCCGAGCGGCGGGCCCAGTTGCGCGAGGTTGAAGCCACCATTCGTGAGGTGCAAACCTGCTATGGGGAGCGACGTCCGCGCATTGTGATGAGCACCTATCGCGCGCTCGTTACCGCCCAGTTCGAGAGCGGCCAACCCGACATGTCGTTGCGCTCATATGAAGAGTTCTTCAACCGCTACGCCCCCGAATCCGACTCCTCGATGGTCGCGTGGATGTACAGCAACCGCGGGCGCCATCATTTCCTGCTCGGCCACCCCAGCCGCTCGCTGCGCGACTATGCGCGCTCGGTTGCCATTACGCCCCGATCCGACGTTGAGCGGCGCATCCAGCGCATGAATAACCTCGCGCTTACCTACCTCCAACTGCGCGAGTGGGATACTGCCGAGCATTACCTACGCCGCGTCGTTCAGCTTGCTACCGACATCGACGCGCCCTCTGAACTGATCCAAGTGGAGCATGGGCGGGCGCTTGCCTCGCGTGCATTGCTTGTTAACCGTCGCATTGGTCACGAAGACGCCGACGCAGCCACGCTTGCCCAGCTAAACGACCTGAGCGACCGTGCCTTCGAGCTGCTCCGCCGTCGGGCGCCCGACATTGCTATTGGGCCGTTACTCACCCTTGCCAATGGCTACTTGGCGGGACAGCGCCCCGACGAGGCATCGGCTACGCTGCGACGGGCCGAGGACCTGGTGACCGCCGGAACGTCGCGCAACCGCCGCATTGAACTGGTGCGCAACCAAGCGTACCTCGCGCTCCAGCGCAACCGGCCCGACGAGGCCCGCCAGCTCTTTGACACGGTACGCCAACTGGCGGCAGACGGCGCGCTCATCACCCAACAGCGCCGGGCCTACACGTCCAGCGGACAGATGGACGAGCACGCCGGCCACCTGAATTCTGCGCAGCATCACTACGAAACATCCATTGCCTTGGCCAACGCCGAAAACGAGTCGATTCGTGCTACGCTGTGGTCGATGCGCTCGTCGTCTAATCAGCGGCATGGCTACGACGGCCTGATGCGCACGCTCCGCCAGCAGAACAACGACGCCCAAGCGTTCGAGGTATGGTCCCAGTCGCGCGGACGCTTCTTGCGCGACACGCGCTTACAGGCGGCCCTGCTCAACGAAATGTCTGCCGAGGTGCGCCTGCAGTACGACAGCCTGACCACTCAGCTCAATAGCTTGCGCACCCGCCGCGCTGCCGCTGCCGATACGGCCTCCGCCAGCGCATCGCACGGATCTCAAATGGAACAAGAAGCCATGCTCATTGCCCAGCGCAACGAACTGGTTGACCTATCGGCCTACGTGCCCTCACTGCCCCAGGCTGATCTGCAACGCTGGCTGCAAGACACCAACCGCACCCTCATCGCCTACCACGTTGACACGCCGAACGCCCAAGTACCGGTTCAGGAAACCGTTTCAGCCTACGTGATACGCCCCGACACCATCGTTGCCGTTGCCCTACCGCATACTCCGCAAAGCCTACAGGCGCTGGTGGCGCGCGTTAGTCCGCTGCTCGTGGATGACACGGCCTCTGCCTCACTAAACGCCGCGGCCTTCGACCTCAATGCGCTGCACGAGGCGTACAAAACGCTCCTTGCTCCGCTCCGCCCGCACCTCTCAGACGACGGCGGTCTGGTCATCGCGCCCGACGGGCCGCTCTTTCAGCTTCCGTTCAGCGCGTTGGTTACCGAAGCGCCCGCATCGCGCCACACCTATCACAGCGCCCAGTACCTGATTGCCGAGCGTCCGGTGCTGTCTACGCTCTCCCCCGCTCTGCTGGTGGAAGATGCAACCGCTCCCGCGCGCGCTACCTCCCTCGACATTGCAGCATTTGGCGTCTCCGAGTTCGGCGGTGCAGCTCCGCCCGATGACTTGCTCGCTTCTGAAATCCGCTTGCGTAGTGGAACTAACGCGCTCTCACTGCCTGACTTGCCCGGCGTATCCACCGAACTGAACCGCCTTCAGCGTATGTTTGCGGATACACACCTGGCCCTCAATAACGAAGCGACCCCGCACGCCGTGCGCACTCATAGCCCTAACGCGACCGTGGTGCACCTGGCGTCGCATGCCTTGCTTTCTCCCACCGACCCACTCAACAGCGCATTCGTTCTGGCCCCCGATGACCGCAGCGATGGCCTCTTGCGTGTCCACGACATTATGCAGCCCAGCGCGCAGGTACCGCTCGTCGTGCTCAGCGGATGCAGCACGGCGCGCGGCGCGCTCCGCTCAGGCGAGGGTCTACTCGGACTGCAGTATGCGTTCCAGGCCTCGGGCGCCCGCAGCACGCTCTCGCACCTGTGGCCCACCGACGATGCCACCGCCGTTGCTCTTTCCACAGCGTTCTACGAGCAGTTGCGGAGCGGCGCCTCGAAAGATGTTGCTCTGCAGCAAGCGCAGCTCGCGTTTATGGAAGCCCACCCTGACCGACGCTCGCCGTTCTTTTGGGCGAGCCCGGTGCTTTTTGGGGCCCCCACACCACTTGCTCTCGAACCGACATGGTCGAGGTGGATGCTGGCAGGATGGACCGCACTTGGACTTGGATGCATCGTAGGACTGCTGCTGCTCATCCGTCGCTATCAGGCTACCGCGGGCTAACTGCTGTCGTTATCGTCTTTGTCGTCTTCTTCCGAGAGGGTGTCATCGTCATCTGGGTCATCGGGATCTTTGTACCCGCCGTTGTCTCCTCCGTCCATATGTGCGCCCCCTGCCAGCGTGGTTGCTTCGTTATTCCAGGTATCCATGATAGCCCTCAAGACATGAAGTAGTTATTTTTGCTGATGTATGTATTATTTGTGAACAAGCGTTCATTGTTTCAGGCAATGCGTCGCCTCTCTGCTCATGCACCGTTTGGAGGCATACTCTGTATTGTAGTTGTATATCTGGTGACATGCGTAGTCGCGCCTCTGTATGGACAGTCCCCCGACAGCTCCTCATGCAGTGACCTATTGGAACAGAGCGACGCATTATCCACGAGGTCGTTCACCGATGCTTGGTACAGTGATGCAGATCCCATTGCCCTCCGGTTGGATGCACGTTATGCTGTTATCAAACGCGCAGAACGGCAATGCAGCGGCACCATGAAGGCGGAAGCCATCGCGGAGAAGGCATATGTCGAGGCGCAGCGTCGCGACTTTGCAGCGATGACGTCTACCTTCAGCACCTTCTTCGAACAATACGGACAAGCCCCTACCGATACGTCCACAATCACGGCAGCAGGGTTTAGGAGCGTCCACCACTACTACGCGTTTTTACACTACCAGATGGGCGACCTGGCCGAGGCGGCCCAGGGCTACGTTCGAGCGCTTGGGGTTACTCCGAAAGAGAATATCACACAGCGCATCAATCTTACCGAAAGCCTGGCGCTGATGCACCAGCGGATGCGCGACCGCGATGCTGCGCTGCGCGCCTATCAACGGGCCCTCAACTGGGCCGAACAACTGAGTTCTGAGACCGACACGTATCAGCGGATGCGGGCTGAGCTCCTTTTTTCGCATGCAAATATGAAGGCTGAACTGGAGACAGAGGGCAACCCGGATGCCTGGCGGCCCATTGCGGCCGATCTGCGCGAAAGTTTGGATCTTGCCCCCGCCCCTGGCACGGCGTTTCGAGCCAACCGCTTGAGTGCCTTAGCTCAAGCACGTGCCTATCTGGGTGATATCGACACGGCGCTCTCATTGAGCACAGAAGCCCTGGCCGAAGCCCGGGAAGCAGAGTCAGCGCGCACGCTGGCTTTCTTACAGCATGCGCATGGCAGCTTTCTGATGATGGCTGGGCAGCTCGATGCGGCGGAGCCGTATCTGCGGCGCGCCGTTGAGGCTCAGCCCGAGCGCCGCTATGAAGACCGCCGGCGCGTTTTACAACGCATCGGAATCCTGCACGAACGGCGTGGCGATCTCTCTGCAGCAGCATCGTACTACCAGCAGGCCATTGAAACCGTTGAAGCCTACCGCTCAGGACTACGGGCCACCGATTGGGCAGCAGCGGCGTTTGGCGGCTGGCAGACTGCGTATCGCGGACTGGCGCGTGTGCAACTGCTCCAAAATAATCCCGAAGACGCGCTGCAGACGTTGGAGCGCACACGGGCACGTCATCTTGCCGATCTGCGCCTGGAAGCCGACGTGGCCCACGCCATGGCTCCCGATCAGCGCGTACGATACGACAGCCTTACCCAGGTGCTGCAAACCCTGCGTTCTGAACGGAGCCGCGCCGAGAGCCCAGTGCGTGCCATTCAGCTCCGCCGCCGCGAAACTGAGGTGATTGCCACGCGCCAGGAGCTGCTCAACTTGCCCGAAGCGACGCCCCCCCCACTTTCCACCATCCAAGACACCCTGGCCGCGCAAAACCGCGTGGCCGTGTCGTACATGCTCGATGAGGGCGACGAGCGGTTTGGGCGTCCGGCGCAGTCCAGTGCCTTCATCGTCACCCCCGACACCGTCCACGCCGTAGCGCTCGACATCGACGAATCGACCTTGAGCGAGAAAATGGCTGCGGTCTCCCCCTGGCTTGCGAGTGGCCAGGAAGACACGCAGCCCAACACGGGGGGCATCGGCAGCACCCAGGTCGATCTGCATGCGCTGCACGACGTGTACCAGGCCGTCATTGCCCCCGTGGCGCCCCACTTGCCCGAGGGCGCCTCACTCACCGTCATCCCCGACGGAGTGCTCTTTCGGCTTCCGGTCGCCATGCTCGTTTCCGAGGCCCCGCCAAGCCGCTACGACTACGCATCGGCCCGTTTTCTGATTGACGACTATCCGCTGTCCAGTCAGCTCTCGCTGTCGTCCCTTACCGACGCATCCGAAACGCAACGCCGCCCGCTCGACATCGCTGCGTTGGGGCGCTCTGAGTTCGGCACGGTGGTGCTCGACTCGCTCCTGGCCGATGCCGTACGCCCGCGCTCACTACAGGGAAGCCGCGGACGCGTAGGCTACCACTTGCCGCCGCTGCCAGGGGTGGAGCGCGAGCTTCGGCGCGTCGCTGATCTCTTCGGGAACAGACGCATGCTGCTCAACAACGAGGCTACGCCCAATGCACTGAACACCCTGATGGACGAAGCCACCATTCTGCACCTGTCGTCCCATGCGCTTGTGAACCCCCAACTGCCGCTCCAGAACGCGTTTGTGCTCTCGCCATCCAATACCGCCGACAGCACCGACAGCGGATTGCTCTACCTGCATCAGCTTCAGGGGCAGTTCGCGTCGATTCCCCTCGTCAACCTCAGCGGCTGCGAGACCGCACGAGGTGCATTTCATGAAGGCGAAGGCATGCGCAGCTTGCAGTACGCCTTCCGTGCCGTTGGCGCGCGTGCCACGCTCTCCAATCTGTGGCCCATCGACGACGATGCCGCCGTCACACTCAACGAAGCGTTCTACCGCCACCTGCGCAACGGCACCCCTAAAGACGCCGCCCTGCAGCAGGCCCAGCTTCAGTACCGGCGCACCCACCCTGACAAGAGTCCGTTTTTTTGGGCCGGCACCGTGCTGCACGGCTCGCCCGCTCCGCTCGCCGTGTCAGGGCCGCCTCGCTGGTGGCGCTATGCCGGTGCGCTCGTCCTGTTCGGGATGATCGCACTCGGGGCATACGGATGGCAACGCCGGACCGTGTAGCCGCCCGCCACCGTTAGTGCTTCATCGTTTGCTGTTTGGATTCACCGGCTCTGCCTTACATGCCCGCTTCTTCCTCGCCCCATGCATCGCCTTATGATAATGCGTCGCTCTCGGACGACCTGAAGACACGCACCACCGAGCAGCGCAACCCGCACTCGCAGCACATCGACACCGCCTCCACGCACGAGATTCTGGAGATCATAAGCACCGAAGACCACCGCGTACCCATTGCCGTGCGGCGCGAGCTGCCGCGCATCGCTGAAGCCGTCGATGCTATCGTCGAGGCCTTCGAGGCCGGCGGACGCCTCCTGTACGTGGGCGCAGGTACGAGCGGACGCCTCGGCGTGCTGGATGCGTCGGAGTGCCCGCCCACGTTTGGCACCGACCCCGAGCAGGTGCAGGGCCTCATTGCGGGCGGGCGCGATGCGGTCTTTCGCTCGCAGGAAGGCGCCGAAGACCAGCCTGAAGACGGCGCCCAGGCCCTGCAGGCTATCAACTGCACGGCCCGCGATGTCGTCTGCGGCATCGCCGCCAGCGGACGCACGCCCTTCGTGGGGGGGGCGCTCGACTATGCGCGTACGCTCGGATGCACCACGGTCTACGTAGCCTGCACCCCGCCCGAAACCCTGAACGCCACCGTCGACATCGCCATCTGCCCTATCGTGGGGCCCGAAGTCATTATGGGCTCCACCCGCATGAAAAGCGGCACCGCGCAGAAGATGGTGCTGAACATGCTTACCACCGCCAGCATGATTCGGCGCGGCACGGTCTACGAGAACATGATGGTCGACCTGCAGCGCACCAGCACCAAGCTCGTGGAGCGCGCGCGCCGCACCCTCATGATGGCCGCCGATGCCGACTACGCCACCGCCGAGCGCACCCTACAGGATGCCAATGGCCACGTCAAAACGGCGCTCGTTATGCTGCTTGGGGAGGTCGATGTTGACACCGCCAGGCGCCTGCTCAAGCAGCACGATGGCTTCGTGCGCCCGGCCATTCAGGATGCACTCACGTCTGTGTAGCACAGCGCCCATCGTGAGGCCGAACAGGATACCCCTGACTTTTCCCACCCCGGAACCCGTGCGGCGTCTACTTGAACGCTCCGTTGCGGCCTGTGTAACGACGCAGCGCGGTGCGTCGGTCGTATAGAACACGTGCCTATGACATACAAGGCGACACGGCAACGCCGCCGCGGTACCACTGTCTACAGTACGGCCGGGCCCCCACAATACTGCTATTATATTTAGCGTAACCCCTTAATTCCACTCGTTTCACGTGGAACAAAATCGGCCTCCAGCGCCGGCATAGGCTGTTTTCGGTGGGTGTTCGGATGCTAATAATCGCTCCTCTTTAGGACGCGTTTTTCATGATGCAAGCAGGTGATAGTGATAAAATAAGGGTGGAGTATTACAGCGCCCGCCCGGGATATCCGCCCCCCCTGGAGTACTCGGTCGCGATGCTTTCAGCGTTTCGCTCCTGATCCCGGGCTAAGGGAATCCATAGCCGGGGACCGCTTGCGTCCCCGGCGATACGGAGCGGGACTCGCCGTTTGTAGAGAACGCCGTTTGCATCTCCAACACCTTTTTTGCGGGTGTGCACGAATCTCTCAATCCGCGTTTCGGTTGCTATATCGTGCACATCTTGTGCCGTCCCTGCATCGTACCGCAGGCCCCACCCGGTCTGCTTCGCCTCCATACGTCTTGCTGTCCTGTGGCTCTTTCCGATCTCGTTCGTCGCGTTGACACTGCTCCTGTTCTTAGCGACCTGCGCCCGTGGGTGCGCACTGCCCAATCTGCCGATGCGCTCAAGGTAAAGCGCGCCGCCGGTTCGCTCTCAGCCCTGTTGCTGCACGCGCTGCGTAGCGATCCAGGCCGCCCGCTCTGCTGCGTGGTGCCCACCGAAGATCAGGCGGCCTACGTGCAGAGCGACCTGGAGCACCTCGCGGGTAGCGACCGCGGCATCGTGCGCTTTCCCGCCACGCACCGCACGCCCTACGACACCGGCGCCCTGCGCGATTCGAGTCCGCTCGTGGCTCGCGCTGATGTGATGCAGCAGCTCTCTGACCGCTTCGACGGAATCGTCGTCACCAGCGTCGAAGCCCTGAGCGAACGCGTGCCGCCAGCCTCCGAGGTCGATCACGACACCCTCGCCATCACAACCGGCGACGCGTGGGCGCTCGACGCGCTGGTGGAGCGCCTCGTGGACCAGGGCTTTACGCACACCGAGTTCGTAGAGCAGCCCGGCGACCTCGCACGGCGCGGCGGCATCCTCGATGTGTTTCCGTACTCGGGCGCTCACCCCATCCGCATCGAGTTCTTCGGCGATGAGATCGACAGCCTGCGCGAGTTCGATGTGCAGACGCAGCGCTCCGTGAGCCAGCGCTCGGAGGTGCGCCTGGTGCCCAACCTGGAGCGCGATGCCGCCGACCGCCAGGCCGTCGCGTTTCTGGAGCACCTGCCCTCCAACACGGTGCTCGCCACATTCGACGAAGATCGGCTCATTGAGGATGCCGAGGCCCTCTTCGACACTGCTGTCTCGCGCTATCAACAGGCGCTCGACCGAGCCGAGGACGCCCCCGACGATGCGACAGACGAGGCCGACGCCGCCGACCTTCCGCATCCCAACGACCGATTCCTGACCGCCGATGCCCTGCGCCAGCACCTGAACCAGCATCCGCGCCTGCTTTTTGGCACGTTCACGCATGGCACCGACCCCGAAGGCACCGAGACGCTCGACGCGGGCGGAGCGCCGCAGCCCTCGTTCAATAGCGAGATGGATGTGCTCCGCGAGCGCCTGAAGCAGAACAGCGAGCGCGGCCTCGACACCTTTATCTTGTGCGACAGCCACGGCCAGGCGCGCCGCCTGCGCGACCTCCTCGAAACCGACATCGACCACGGACGCGCCCGCCTGCAGGTCGAGTCGCTCCACGAAGGGTTCGAGCACGAAGCGCTCGGCCTCGCCGTCTACACCGACCACCAGATCTTTAACCGCTACCACCGCCCCTCCACCAAACGGCGCCAGCAGCGCACCGGCGGACTCAGCCTGCGCGACATCGAGAACCTCTCGCCCGGCGATTTTGTGGTGCATGTTGACCACGGCATCGGCACCTTCGCGGGCATGAAGAAGATCACGGTGCGCGGCAAACAGCAAGAGGCCGTGCGCCTCAACTTTGCCGATGGCGATGTGCTCTACGTCAATGTAAACGCGCTCTACAAGCTGAACAAGTACAGCGGAAAAGAAGGGCATCAGCCGCGCCTCACCAAGCTTGGATCGGGCCAGTGGGAGCGCACCAAAGAGCGCACCAAGTCGAAGGTCAAGGACATTGCGCGCGACCTGATCGAGCTCTATGCCAAGCGGAAAGCCTCGAACGGCTACGCGTTTTCGTCGGATACGGTGTGGCAGCAAGAGATGGAGGCCAGCTTCGAGTTCGAGGATACGCCCGACCAGGCGCAAGCCGCTGAGGAGGTGAAGCGCGATATGGAAGATCCGGTGCCCATGGACCGCCTCGTGTGTGGCGATGTGGGCTTTGGCAAAACGGAGGTGGCCGTGCGCGCTGCGTTCAAAGCGGCGCAAGACGGCAAGCAAGTTGCTATTCTGGTGCCCACCACTATCCTGGCCCAGCAGCACTACGAGACGTTCAAGAAGCGGCTTGGGCGCTACCCGGTGACCGTCGACATGATCTCGCGCTTTCGCACCAACGCCGAGCAGCGCAAGATCCTGAAGCGCCTGAAAGACGGACGCCTCGACATTCTCATCGGCACGCACCGCCTCACCTCCGACGACATCGAATTCAACGACTTGGGGCTCTTTGTGGTGGATGAGGAGCAGCGCTTTGGCGTCAAAACCAAGGAGGCGCTCCGCGAGGTGCGGGCCAGCGTCGACACGCTCACCCTTACCGCCACGCCCATTCCGCGCACACTGCAGTTCTCGATTTTGGGCGCGCGCGACCTGTCGATCATCGCCACGCCGCCCCCCAACCGGCAGCCTATCATCACCGAAATCCACACCTTTAACCAGGACCTTATCCGCGACGCCATTCTCTATGAACAGAGCCGCGGCGGACAGGTCTTCTTCATCCACAACCGCGTCAAGACCATCAACGAGATCGCCGAAATGGTGCGCGGCATGGTGCCCGATGTGCGCATTGGCGTGGGCCACGGGCAGATGAGCGGCCCGAAGCTGGAGCGCGTGATGACCAACTTTGTCGAGAACAAGTACGACGTGCTCATCAGCACCAGCATCATCGAAAACGGGCTCGACATCTCGAACGCCAACACCATGATCATCAACCGCGCCGACCACTTTGGGATGGCCGCGCTGCACCAGCTCCGTGGACGCGTAGGCCGCTCCGAGCGCAAGGCGTTCTGCTACCTGCTCGTGCCCAGCATCCACAGCATGACCGACGACGCCCGCCAGCGCCTGCAAGCCGTCGAAGAGTTCAGCGATCTGGGCAGCGGATTCAGCCTCGCCATGCGCGATCTCGACATCCGGGGCGCGGGCGCCCTCCTGGGGGCCGAGCAGAGCGGATTCATTGGCGAGGTCGGCTACGAAACCTACCACAAGATCCTCGACGACGCCATCAAAGAGCTGCGTCAGGACGAGTTCAGCGACGTGCTCGACGATGAAGACATCGCGCCCCCGGCCCCCGACACCACCGTCGATGTGGAGGAAGACGCCTACATCCCCGACGACTACCTCGCCAACAACGTCGAGCGCCTGAACCTCTACCGTCGCATCAGCGACGCGCCCAACGAAGACGCCTTGACCGAGCTTCGCGACGAGATGCGCGACCGCTTTGGTAAGCCGCCAGCCCCCGTCGAACACCTGCTCACCGCCGCCGAACTACGCATCCGCGCCCAGGCCCTGCGCCTCCCCAAAGTCGTCTTCAAGAACGAGCGGCTCTTCCTCTACCTGCCCGCCAAGCCCGCCGACCCGTACTTCTACGAACAGGTCTTCCAGCCGCTGCTCGAAGAACTGGCCGGACTCGACCGCCGCTACGTGCTCAAAGACGACGCCAAAAAAGACATGGTCCGCGCCATCGTGCAAGACACCCCCACCCTGCTCGACGCGCTCGTCGTGCTCGAAGAACTACAACTGGATAGGGCCACCGTCCCCGCCGAAGCCGCTGCGTAATGCAAACTCAAGGAATCACTTTTGCAATGGTGCCATCTTGAGCGGAGTCGAAAGATCTCCCCAAGTGCAGCACAAACGCTGCATTCAATGATATCCGTCGGACACCCAGCAGCTTCCTTAAAATAGAACCCTCCAGGAATCCCGAAATGATCTTTTGAACGTGCACCGACGCGCACCTATGGTTTAGGGGAATGCGAAGCTACGCGACGTCGTGGGCACCCGCCCCAGCCCCGACGCTGATGCGCTTCGTGGACAATCGGCCTCATCGGTAAAGCGCCCACGTCTCCCCGCTCGTATCGATGCATCCGCAGCCGCTCCTCCCCATCGCACATCCTCGGATCCCGCAGCCACCCAGCGCAAAACCCCCGGACACCCCAAAAACGCCTCTTCAGATTGCGCGACACGCGCCAATCTCCACATGACGCGATGTCCAGGTCGCATCAGCCCGAACGTCGCACCTGCGCCCATCTGCGTCCACTGACAGGGTCGGAACCCGACAAAGCACGGTCCATTCGGTAGACTGACGCCTCAGTTCACTATATCACCACAAATAAACGTCGAACGCCGAACAGGCTCTCTGGAGCATCTGGGGAGCCGACATACCTCCCAACTCATCACTACTACAAACTCAAGGAGTCACCTTTTCAACAGTGTCATCTTGAGCGGATGCCGACCACTGTCGGCAGGAGTCGAAAGATCTCCCTGTGTGCAGTACAACCGCTGGACTGGATGAGCCTTCTCGGTCCTTCAGCAATTTCCTCAACGTGACGTCTTGAACGTGCACTACGTATAACAACTCCTCCAATTATGCAAACCCTTCGCCCGCTTCCCCTCGCCCTCTGCACCCTCCTACTCCTCATCACCGGCTGCGACCTCTTCGGCAGCGACGACGGCCCCACCGTTGACGTGGGTGTTGTCGCCTGGGAGACCGATGCATCCAACAGTGCTTCTGCACAAGCATACAGCACATCGAAGGAACCATACACCGAAGATTTTGAGCCCCTCACCGCCCACAATACCGTACAGGTTGGTGAATCATTTGAGGTGGAGGTCCGAACCGTTGCTGCTAATGGATGCTACAAGGCAGATCGGGTAGAGACCGAGCAAGACGCGCTCCTCATTGAAGTTACGCCGTATGATCGGGATCGGACTGGAGAAGATGGACTTCAATGTCCCCAAGAACCTATCGTGATCAAGCGCACGCTCGACCTTCAGTTCGACGCCCCCGGCGAAGCGCTCATTCGACTGCAAGGTCGCCGCGTGGTGGGAAGCGACTTCTCGGGTGGGAGCGACACTGTCATCGAACACGAACTGACGGTGGTCGAGTAGTCACGCCTTCATTCACCGAACGTGTTCTCGCGGATAAACGTGCGCACCGCCTGCCGATACCCCGGCTGGTCGGTGCGCATGGCGTTGTGCCCGCCCTGGATGTCGACAAACGTCTTTGGTTCAGGGGCCGCGGCGAAGAGCGTGCGCCCGAGATCGTAGGGCACGACCTCGTCATCGGGGCTGTGAATCATGAGCACCGGCGCGTTGACCTGCGCGATGCGCGCTTCGTTGTCGAATTCGAAACGACTCAACCAGCGTACCGGCAGCATCGGATAGGCACGCGCCCCCACATCTGTCAGCGAGGTAAAGGCCGACTCCAATAGCAATCCGCCGGGTGCAGTCCGCGACGCAAGATACGTAGCGGGCCCACTGCCGAGGGAGCGCCCGGCAATGAGAATGGATGCGGGAGCCACGCCCCGCGTCTCGGTCAGGTACCGCCACGATGCATCGGCATCGCGATAGAGTCCGTCTTCGGAGGGCGATCCGGTGCTCTGTCCGTAGCCGCGGTAGCTCACCAACAGCACGTTCATCCGCGCCTCCACAAAGAAGCGTGCCGTGCCCACACGGCCCGAGATGTTGCCTGCGTTGCCGTGAAAGAAGAGCACCGTGCCGCGTGCCTCCTCGTGCGGGATCCACCAGCCGTGTAGTGTCTCGCCATCTTCAGTTGAGATCGACACATCTTCGTAGGCCAGCCCCAACGCATCCGGCGTGCCCACCAATGGCTCGGTCGGAAAGAACACAAGCTGGTGTTGAAACACATAAGCGAGTGCGACGAGCACCGCGTAGGCACCGACCGGAATCAGCACAAATGCAAGCACAGTGCGCATGGCAAATGGTATCGTTCAGGAAACGGGCACGAGGTGTCTGTCAAACGTGCGCCGCTCTGTGCTGGGTTTCAAAGCGGGTGGTCCAGTGACGCTGCTAAGATCGCCACGTCAGTCGCCCTACTGGTGTGTCAGCCATGAATGTTGTAGTGCGGACGAACGTTTTCTCGCAGTCTGACCTATCAGATGTGGTTTTTTTTGGCTCCGTGACGTCAGGTAGCCTTATCCGGAATGACAGTTAGGGCCGAAATAGATCTGACAGGTCTCCGAAGACCTGTCAGATCTCTACTGTCAGAATCATGCGTGATACAGCACCACTCCTTTCTCGCGATGACACAGACGGTGCATGATGCAATCCGGCAATGTATGGCTGGATGCGTGGCGCCTACTTCGCAGCCAGAATCTCCACCTGCTCGACCTGCGGCGGCTCGGTGAGGAGCTCATCAGCGCGGGCGAAGAGGGCCTCAGCAATCTCGCCATCGAGGTGGGCCTGGCGTCCCTCCTCGCCGGCAAACGTGTCAAAGATGCCGAATGTGGACTCGTCAATCTGGAGCGCGTACCAGGCGATCGTTTTCTCCTCGGCTTCGGCAGCCGGAAGGGCGCCCTCTAAAAAAGTATTGAGTTCGTCTTCTTTACCGGGCTTCGCATGCAGACGCGCCAGGAGCGATTTCTTTTCAGCAGCCATAATACGTGTCTTTTTTGAATCAGGATAATAGACGTTTGTGTTACCTGATTGCGTGTTGCCACGTTCAATCTGATCTGTGACGAGACTGCGATAGATAACTGCTCAGTCGGCTACTCGTACCATCTCTCTCACACTTACGCCTGCTGTACCACCAGCATACACTTCTCCGCAAAGTAGCCCGGATGCTCTGCCGCGTCGTGCAGCAGCGCATGCAATGGAATCTGGCGGATACGCACGCCGGGGTCGTGGGTCCGTAACGCGTCGATCTCCTCCGATAGGTCGCCGCCTTTCAGAGTGATAAGTCCGGGTGCCCAGTCGGTATCGCCGGGCGCAGACGGAAGCGCAGCGGCGGCGCGGGTGTGCCACTGCCACAGCTCCACCAGCGGCGCAGTGGCCCGCGAAACGGAGTAGTGCGCGGTGTCGGGCCAGTCGTCGGCGCGCCCGTCCCACGCGAACAGGTTGTCCAGCCCCAGCCGACGCGCCATGCTGCGGACAGCACGCATCTTCTTGCCCACGGAGTCCACCGCGATCACCTCGATGTCGGGAGAGGCAATCGCCAGCGGAATCGCCGGGAGGCCGCCGCCGCTGCCCCAGTCCACGATGCGCGCCCCAGCGGGGAAGTCCCGCACTCGCAGCGCCAGCGAGTGCACGATGTGCCGCTCGGTAATGGCATCGGTCGTGTCGGGCGAGATGAGATTCAGCGTGTCGTTGTAGCGGCGCAGCAGGTCTTCGTATGCCTCCAGTTGCGTACGTTGATCGCCGCTCAGGTCGTGGTACGGGTCGAAGGCGTCGGTGGGGGGCATGACGTTATGCGCGGATGGGGGCATGGATCGTGTGGGAACGAGCAGTAAATCGTGAATGCGAAATGGCGTCTTCTATTTCAGGAGGCGTGCTTGCTATGCAGGAGATCCCTCGACTACATGCCGACTCCGTATCTGTTTAGCGAACCATCACGCGTGACGCAAGCGGTGCCCATAGCATTTAGCCCAAAGATCGCCGGGGATGCGAGCGATCCCCGGCTATGGGTTTCCTTAGCCCGGGATCAGGAGCGGAGCGGATATCCCGGGCGGTTATTGAACCTCGCTAAACACGCACCCGACTCCTGTTGGTATGCGTTCGGGATGACCGTTCATAGACCAAAAGGAGCCCATGCCATACGATCCGCGCCCCCACAACCGCCAGTCCATGCGCCTCCCCGCTTATGATTATGCACAACCGGAGGCGTATTTTGTGACGATTTGCACCGACCGTCACCAGCGCCTTTTTGGTTATGTGGATGACCATGCGATGCATGTAAACCAAAACGGACGTGTTGTACGCGAGGAATGGCATCGAACGGCCGATATTCGCGATAACGTATCGTTGGATGCATTTGTCGTGATGCCCAACCACATGCATGGTATCGTTCAAATCACATTCCGTAGGGGCACGGCGCGCCGTGCCCCTACCACACGTGATAATCGGCAATTCGGAAAACCTGTGCCGGGTTCGCTACCTACCGTCATTCGTGCATTCAAATCGGCTGTGACCCGGCGCATCAATCGGGCCCGCAACACACCAGGGGCCACCGTATGGCAGCGCGGGTATTACGACCATGTGGTACGCAACGAACATGACTTGGAACGCATCCGCCAGTATATTCGCGAGAACCCGGCGCGCTGGCATGAAGATCGGTACTATCGTTAAGATGCCTCCACCGCCACGTCATCGGGCACGCCGTCGCCCGAGGTGGTGAGGCTGCGCTCTTTGGACAGCGGCTCGATGCCTTGCTGCTTCAGGAGCACCATCAGCACCGAAATGTCGGCGGCGCGCACGCCACTCACCCGCGAGGCCTGACCCAGGTTGTCGGGCTCCACCTTGCTCAGCTTCTCGCGCGCCTCAATCGAGATGGTGTCGAGCGCGTGGTAATCGAAATCGTCGGGGATGGGCCAACGCTCCTTCTCCTCCATCTCTTCGACCATCTGACGCTGGCGGTCGAGGTAGCCTTCGTACTTCAGGTTGATCTCCACAAGACGAGGCGCGCTCAGCATCCCAGGCGCCTCCGTGACAATCTCGCTCCAGAGCCCTGCATGGCGAATCAGATCCTCCGTATCCACCTGGGGACGCTTGCAGATCTGCAGGATGGGCCCCGCCTGGTCGATAGGCGTGGTGCCCACGGATTCGAGGTAGTCGTTTACCTGTTCGGGCTGTACGCTGTTGGATTCGAGGGCCTGGCGCGTTTCGTTGATGGCACGCTCCTTGGCCTGCATGCGCTCGTAGCGTTCTTGCGAGGCAAGGCCCAGCGTGTGTGCGAGTTCGGTCAGGCGCTGGTCGGCGTTGTCTTGCCGCAGCAGAATGCGGTGCTCAGCGCGTGAGGTAAACATGCGATACGGCTCGTCGGTGCCTTTTGCGACGAGGTCGTCGATGAGCACCCCGATGTACGCCTCCGACCGCTTGAGCACAATCGGGTCGTGTCCATTCAGCGTATGCACGGCGTTGATCCCCGCCATGAGGCCCTGCGCGGCGGCCTCCTCGTATCCGGTGGTGCCGTTGATCTGCCCGGCAAAGAAGAGGCCGTCCACGTATTTCGTCTCCAGGCTGTACTGAATCTGATACGGCGGGAAGAAGTCATATTCGATCGCGTAGCCCGGACGCAGCATGTGGGCGTTCTCCATGCCGGGAATCGTGCGCAGCGCCTCGAACTGCACGTCTTCGGGCAGACTTGTCGAGAAGCCGTTGACGTACACCTCATGGGTGGTGTACCCCTCGGGTTCGATAAATATCTGGTGACTGCTCTTCTCGGCAAAGCGGTCGATCTTGTCTTCGATGGAGGGACAGTAGCGCGGCCCCTTCGCTTCGATGCGTCCGGTGAACATGGGACTGCGGTCGAAGCCGGTGCGCAAGAGCTCGTGCGTCTCGGGGGTGGTTTCGGTGAGCCAGCAGCTGAGCTGCTCGTCGACGGCGGGCAGCGCGTCGCTCATGAAGGAGAACGCCGTGGCATCCGGATCGCCGGGCTGCTCCTGCATCACGCTGTAATCGAGCGAGCGGCCATCTACGCGGGGCGGCGTGCCGGTTTTCAGGCGTCCGCTCTCGAAGCCGAGGTCGTGCAGGCTGCCGGTAATGCCTTGCGAGGCGCCTTCGCCCATGCGTCCGCCCCCGAAGTTGGTCTCGCCGACGTGGATTACGCCATTGGCGAAGGTACCGGTCGTCAGCACCACGCGGGGGGCGTGAAAGGTTTTGCCCAGGCTGGTGGTCACACCCGTGATGCGCGATCCGTCGTCGGTCGTGGCCAGATCTACGACCTGGTCGGCCCGCATGTAGAGATTGTCGATGGATTCGAGTTCCTCGCGCACCGCATCGGCGTAGGCATCGCGTCCGCACTGCGCACGCGGGCCCCACACCGCCGGCCCTTTGCTGGTGTTGAGCATCCGAAACTGCAGTCCGGCGCGGTCGGTCACGCGGCCCATGAGTCCGCCCATCGCATCAATTTCGCGGGCGATGTGGCCCTTGCCGATGCCGCCAATGGCCGGGTTGCACGACATCTGCCCGATGGTATCGAGCTTCAGCGTGATGAGCAGCGTGCGCGCGCCCATGTTGGCGGCAGCCGCCGCCGCTTCCGATCCGGCGTGACCGCCGCCTACGACGATGACATCGTAATTGAAGTAATCCTGCATAACTGGAGGGTTTGAGCAATCCGCTACAACGAGACAGTCACAAGAAACGACGGCACCCGGTAGGAAGATTCGAGCACGCCGCTTGCGTCGTAAAACGAGAGCGTGCTCTCGCGGTCGCAGAGCCACACCTCCTTGGCCCCGGCCTCGAAATAGAGTGCCCGCTTCGCCTCCATTTCCGCTTCGGTGTTGGTGAGCGAGAGCACTTCGACGCAGATTTCAGGGGCGATGGGCGCGTCGTAGGCATCCTTGATTTTGCCCCATCGCTCTGCCGTGCACCAGATAGCATCGGCAACCTTCGTACCCGCGGTGGTGCGGATGGCCAACTCAACCGAAGCGTGTCCATCAGGCAGGTGCTCTTCCAGCAGCTGTGCAATCTGGTATGCGAAGCGACCATGCCAGGCATAGATCGGACTCATCACGATCTGTCCGCGGGCGTTGGTTTCGATTTTATACGGCAGATCCTGCAGGCTGGGATCGTTGCAAAGCTCGGCCCAAGTGCGGGGCGCCGTGCGTGGTGCAGGCGGCATAGCGCATGGCGTATCAGGATGAATATTTCGTGGGATGCCAAGCGAACGAGCGGCCCCACGCATGCGATCCGCACCCCGAACAGAACCCGCCCCCTTGCGTGTGAGGTCTCGCAAGCGGAGCACTGCAGCACGCACCGGACGCCCCTTGTCTGTTTGCAGCGCAGCGTGCATATCCGTTCCTGCTGTTGTCCTGCCTATTCCCCTGCATCTCCCCATGAACGATTCTTCCCAGCCCGACCGCTCCCCGCTTCTGCATCATCTGCATGCCCTGTTGGAAGCCGCGCCCGGTACGCACACCGTTGTGTTTGTGGCGCAGACGCAGTTGGGCAAAGCGCTTGAGGAGGCGGCAGCGCGCATCCGGCCCAGTGTGGGGCTGCGGTGCACGACCATTGCCGCGTATGCCCAACGGCTGGCCCAGGCTGATCTGCTGAAAGCGGGAAGCCGCCGCCTGCCGCCCGGCATCGACCAGATGCTCACCGCCCATGCCATCTACCGCCTCTCGGAAGGCGAGCGCGAGCAGCTGTTGCAGGGCAGCACCGCCGCCCGCCTCTCGCGGTCGCTCACGCAGACGTTCAGCCTGCTGCGCACCCATGGGGTGCAGCCCACAGCATACCAGCATGCCCTGCAGGCTATGGACCGTGCCGCGCCTCCCCAGCACGCCCAGGCCCAGGCCTACGCGCACTACGTAGATGCGCTACAGACAAACAGCTACTACGACACCGCCGATGTGCTACAGCGCGCCACCGCGCTTGTGCAAGGGGACAGCGTGCGCGAACCGCGGCGCAGCCAGTATGCTATTGTAGACGACGTAGACGTGCCTGGCCATGCCCGCGAGCTGGTCGAGGCCCTGGCGGCGGCCAGTCCGCACCCGCTACACCGGCTGGGGCAGGAGCATCCCACCAAGCAGGCACCGGTGCTGAGCGCGGCAAAGGTGTTTCCGGACGCGAAACCGCCTGCGCATCCCGCTACCGGTCCTACTGCCCAAGCTGTGCATGCGTCCAGCCAAGGCGCAGCGAGCAATGGCGCAAGCACGCTGGGCACGCCCAAGGCCCTGCGCTTCTGCACGACGGTTGGGCGTGCCGAAGAAGTGCGCACTGTATTTCGCGATATTCAGCGGCGGGGACTCCCGCTCGACGAGGTCGAAATCGCGTACACCACGCCCGACCCGTACCTCGCTATTATCGAACAGCAGGCCGAACGGCACGATGTGCCCGTGTCCTTGAGTCCAGGCCGCCACCTGCGCGAAACGCGTCCGGGCCAGGCGCTCATTGCCTACCTCGACTGGCTGGCCGGACCGCAAGAAGCGGCGCCGTTCATCCATATGTTGCGTGCGGGTCACCTTACACTGCGCCGCAACAAAGGACTTACGTGGTCGGATGCGAAGGTGGCTACCTGGCTGGCCGAGCGCACCTACAAGCCCGGAGCGCCGAGCCTGCTGAAGAGCATAGCACGTCGCATCGAGCATGCCGAGGCGCAGGATTATGCAACCGATGCGCAGATTGAGCAATGGAATCAGCTCTATGCAGCACTTCGCAACCTGCTTGATGATCTGCCTTCCAAATCATCTGGTCAAAACCCCGACATCAATACAGTGGCACAGCACTGCGAGACGTTCCTCACGCAATACGGCCCGACCGATAAGCCCGAAGGCACCGCAGACACCTTCGACCAGAAGGCGCGCGGACGTATCCTGCAGTACCTGAACACGCTGCAGCAGAGCCAGGGAGCCGTGTACGAGGATTCAGCAACGCGTCTGGCCGACTACATCCGCACCTGGGTGCGCGAGACGTTCGTGGGAGCCCAGCGCCCACAGCCCGGCGAGGTGCACGTGGTGCCGCTTCAAACGGTGGGCTACGCCGACCGCCCGCATCTGTACGTGGTGGGCATGGATGCGGAGAGCCTCTCGGTTACGCTGAGCGACGATCCGCTCTTGAGCGATGCCGACCGCCGCCGCCTCAACGAACATGAGCAGATTACGCTGCCCCTCACCGCCAACCGCCGCCAAGAGGAGGACTGGCGCGTGCGGCAGGCGCTCTTGCGCCACCATGGCGATGCCACCTTTGTGATGCATCGCTTTGACCTGCGTAGCAGCGAGGAGCGCTTCCCCAGCACGCTCTACCTGCAATTGCGCACCGTGGTGCAGGCCGCCCTCGGGCACGCCCCTGAGCAGCACCACGCGCTTACTGTCTCGGACGCGCAAGACACGCTCGATGCGCTTGATGCATGGGGCCTCACCGAACAGGCGTTGTCAGATGCAAAACGCGGCACCGAATCCGCTCCCGACTACCTGACGCGCACCGCCCCCCACATCCTGCATGGACGCGCTGCCGAAGAAGCCCGCGCCTCCGACGCCGTCACGGCCTACGATGGCCTGCTGCAAGACCCGCCGTATCCCAAACTCGACCTGCTCGATCCGGACAACAACACCATTGCTT
>CAJXLX010000021.1 GCA_913056335.1 uncultured Rhodothermaceae bacterium | reverse complement strand
TGATGATAATGCCGATATGCGCGCGTACATTCGGTCCATCTTAGCGGAGGAGTTCCGCATCATTGAAGCCGAAAACGGACGCAAAGGATTGGCGCTCGCTGCCTCGGAACTGCCAGACCTTGTGCTCGCAGACGTGATGATGCCGGGAATGAATGGCATGACCCTGACCCGGAAGCTGCGTGACACCCCCGATACCGCTACCATCCCGGTCATCCTCGTCACAGCGCGCGCCGATACCGCAAGCGAAGTGAAAGGTCTTGCCGATGGCGCCTCGGACTACATCACCAAACCCTTCGAGCCGGATGTGCTGCAGATGCGGGTGCACGGCGTTATGCAGTGGATGCAGCGCCTGAAGCGCCGCCTGCGCGCCGCGCCCCAGGCTACCCACGCCCCCAGCGATACCGAAGCCGACAGCATGTCGCCCGATGCGGCGCCCGCTCCCGATGACGCGATGTCGGAATTTGAGCGGGAAGCGCGTGCTATTGTTCGCGATAACCTAACCGAGCCCGGCTTTGATGTAGACGACTTGGCGACTGCTATGGCTGTAAGCCGCAGCACGCTCTATCGCCGGGCCCGCACCCATGATACCCTCTCGCCTGCGGCACTCGTGCGCGATGTGCGCATGAGCACGGCCCATACACTGCTCAAAGCCAATGAAGGAACCGTGACCGAAGTGGCCTACGCAGTAGGATACGAGAGCCTGTCATCATTCAGTGATCAATTTCGCTCGCACTTTGGCTATCCGCCCAGCCAGGTGTCGACGCCCACTTCAGCATAACGCCACGGTGCGTGCGGACGAAAAGCTCCGAATCCATTCAGCGTACGGTGCATTGGAAGATGGGCTCTGCTTGGAGCCTCAATTCGTTGTCTTGCCAACTATTCCCTGCCCGCGTATGCCGACTGAGCACGATATGCCCGATTTTGTGCCGGAGTATGATAAACCAGACTCTCCGGGTCTCCACATGAACTTTGACAACACCGTGTCGCTCTACCACGTGGTGGCGGCCTCTGACGACTTTGAGACCGCGGCTCAGGACATTTTTGCGCTACTGAAACAGGCGCAGGATGAGTTTCCGGACTGGCCACGCGTGCTGTATCTGGATATTGACGGGCACCTGGATGAGAAAGGGCGCTTCGAAAACGACTTTGTCGAGTTCCAGCAAGAGTTTCTGATTGCAGCGATGGGCAAGTTCTTTACTGCGCTGGCGCTGCCCATTGTGTCGGTTGTCAACCCGAATCCGCAGTCGAACGACGTGCCCGACAGCCTCCGGCTGCAAGCGCCTCAGGCGCCGCTCCCCTCCAAGACCTCGTGGCCCAAAGCCGATGACTAACGGGCGTCTCTGCTCATCACGTTGTTCATCACGTTGTGTCGACCAGGCGAATAAGCCGGTTGAAGAGGGGAGGTGGCAGAAAGCGCTTCAGGTAGACCATGTACGTCTCAACGCCGCCAATATACACCTCGTCGCGCTCCTCGTGCAGTGCTCGGATGATGGCAGTCGCACAATCGTCGGGAGCCATGCCGTTGCGGATGGAGTCGGACAGGATTCCGTATGATGAGCCATCGGCCGTTAGGGCATTGCGGGATACGTCGGTTTGCACATAGCCTGGGCAGACGAGCGTAACACGCAGGCCCTGGTCGTACACCTCGGCGCGCAGCCCGTCGAAGTAGCCATGCAGCGCATGCTTTGAAGCGGCATATGCGGTGCGCTTGGGCGTGCTGAACGTGCCTACAATGCTGCTGACTACACCAATGTGGCCATGGCCCTGCTCGATGAGATGCGGAAGCAGGGCGGTTGTAAGCGTAACCGCGCCGAAGAAATTGACCTCCATGATACGGCGCACCACTGTCATGTCGGTGTCCTGCGCGGTTGCACGTTGGCTGATGCCCCCGTTGTTGATGAGCACATCGATGGTGGAATGCGCAGCGGTGGCCTTATCGACCGCGGTCTGTAGCGACGCGGGCACAGCAAGGTCGAGTGGGAGCACGTGGTGCCGCTCGGGATGGGCGCATTGCTTGCGCACAGCGTGCAGCGCGTCTTCGCGACGTGCGGAAAGAAGCAGCCGCGCCCCGCGCTGACTCCACGCATGGGCCAGGGCTTTGCCTATGCCTGATGAGGCTCCCGTAATCCATACAGTCGGCGATGATTTCATGGCAATCCGGAATGGATGGTGGACGAGCTGTGATCCCCTGTATTTCTCTACCACAAATATATACAATGCATAACGGACAATGTATGAAAAGCCTATGGGAGATGCGAACACGTGCCACCATCCAAGGGTTAAGACACACGCTACACGATATTCAAGCCCGTAACAATGCTGTGTATAGTGCGCAATAGGTGTACCGGTACAGCGGCGTTACGCAATCATCAACATCAACACTGATATGCCACAAGGAACAGTGAAATGGTTCAGCGTCGAGAAGGGATTCGGCTTTATTGCCCCCCACGACGGGACCAAAGACGTATTCGTACATCACTCCAACATCGCTGATGAGGAGGCCCGAGGCCCGCTTCAAGACGAGGACGAAGTTGAGTTTGATGTCGAAGAAACGCCGAAAGGGCTTAACGCAATTGGCGTGAAGCGGCTGTAGCGCGGCCTCGATGCTACTGTGCATCGCTGGGGCCCTGGGCACTACACGCGTCCGCTATCTCGGGTTGCTCGCGTGCATGCCCGTCTGCCTTGAACAGCCTGGCTCATACCGAGCCGGGCTTTTTTGTGGTCTGTTCCTACCTCCTGCTTAGGGATGATGAGGCTCCACTGCTACGTGTGTTCATGCTAACTAACGGGGACGAGTTGTGGCGCGTCCATAGACGCATCCTTATGCTGCAGAAACCGGTCTTTATTACGGACGTGTCAAAACCGTCCCATCTTTATTTTTGATTTTGATTGTGCCTCTCTCTTATGAGTGTAACGATTCGCGATGTGGCCAAAGCGGCTGATGTATCGGCCACAACGGTATCGCGCGTGTTTAACCACAGCGATCTGGTACATAGCGACACGCAAGAGCGGGTGCGCAACGTAGCCAACCGTATGGGGTATCGGCCCAATGCCACAGCGCGCAGCCTGAGCCACGGGCGCACGCAGACCGTCGGCGTCATCCTTCCGGCTCCGCATGGCGAGTTTTTCTCGGAGATTATTCGCGGCATCGACGAGGTAGCCCAAGAGGCAGAGCACTACATGCTCATCTCCAGCTCGCACTACAGCCTTTCAGAGAGCGAGGCCGCCTTGCAGTCACTACAAGGGCGCGTAGACGGGCTGCTGATTATGACCATTCAGGCAGATGCCCAGCGTGGGCTGCTCGACGAGTATGCCATCGACGTGCCCGTGGTGTTTATGAACAACGCCTCTGAGTCGCTGCCCTACAACTCGTTCAAGATCGAGAACCGAGCCGGGGGCTACGCCGCCACCCAGCACCTTATTGAGCGCGGCCATCGGCGTATTGGAATCATTCTGGGCCCGCCGCACAGCCATGACGTGCGCGAACGCCGTAGAGGCTATCGTGCCGCGCTCCACGAGGCCGGTATCGACCCCGACGCGCAGCCCGTTATCGAGGGCGATTTTACGCAAGCCAGTGGATACGAAGCCGGGCGTCGACTCCTTGAACTGGATACACTCCCCGATGCGGTATTCTCGTGCAATGATTACATGGCCATTGGTGCGATGTCGGCACTCCAAAAAAGGGGCGTACGCATCCCCACCGACCTGGCGATGGCGGGCTTCGACGATATACCAAGCGCTCAGTATACCACTCCGGCACTTACCACCATTCGCGTACCCGTCTACGACCTGGGCCGCCACGCGGCCGAGCGCCTCTTCAGCATGATTCATGCCGCCGATCCCGAGCGGCCCCGCCAGACTGTGCTTCCTACTGAACTAATCGTACGGGCAAGTACGTAACCTAAGCCGCGAGGCATGCTATCCCGCTCCCACCACATGATGGCATTCTTGGGGAGCAGAATAAGGGCTGGGGGATCCGCACGCCCAAAGCACGTCTTCTGCCAAAAGGTATCGGCATCAGAACGCTCAAAATGTTCGCCCTGTGAGACAACGTGCATTCCATGATGTAGGTCGCTTCGTGGGTAATGCCCTACGCATGTTTACCATAACGCCTATGAAAGAGCACCGTCACTTCTTGGCTGTCACAGAAAAAACAGGTAGTGGATAGACGTTAAGTGATCGCTCCCCCTGATGAAAACGTCTCCTGGGGCGAACAGAGGACCGTTCGCCCCCGTCAACTCCACCGGAGACGTCCGCGCCGAACGGCACTCCCCGTCTCCGGCTACTGGTACGTTTTCTCTATCACGTAGCGTTGGACCGCTACCAGAAATCAAGGGGCTCTCCCCTGCTTATTTTTTGAAGATTTGGTAACACAGCTTGTAATTTTCCTGCCGTGTCCCTAAGGTAAACATCCGATTGAAACCGGTTTCAATCACTTTTTTTGCACCGTAATGAAACCGGTTTCACCTAATCGAACCGCTCGCTTTACGCTATCAGCCTGTTTATTTTGCAGGCTATTTGGAAGCGCTTTCCCGAAAAGTGCTTCGACGCCCGCACAGCGGGCCCTGCTTTCTGGCCCCTTCTGTAGACTCTGCCAAGTATTATGGTTTGGAAACGGTTATACGCACTACTCACCTGTTTTGCCCTGGGCGTGGCCCTGGTCGGGCCTGCTCCCGTTGTTGCCCAGCAAACGGGTACCATCACAGGTACCGTCACCGATGGCGAAACGGGCGAGGCCTTACCGGGGGCGAATGTTGTCGTCCCCGACACGCCCATCGGTACAAGTACCGGCGCCGACGGCACCTACAGCCTCTCGATAGAGCCTGGCACGTACACGCTGCGCGCCTCGTTTGTGGGGTATACCTCTTCAACGGAAGATGTTACCGTGGCAGAAGGCGAAACCATTGAGATCAATTTTGCGCTGGCTACGGGCACGTCGCTGGACGAGATCGTCGTGGTAGGGTACGGTGAGCAAGAACGGGGCGAGTTGACGACCTCTATCTCTTCGATTTCGGAAGACGAACTCGCCAACCGATCGCTTACGGATCCCACGGAAGCGCTTCAAGGCACTATTCCCGGCCTTGTCGTCACGCAGAACTCGGGGAGTCCGGGCCAGGGGTTTAGCGTGCGGATTCGCGGCATCGCCTCGCCCGGCAACAATGATCCGCTCTACGTGGTCGACGGGCTGCCCCTGCCCGATCGTCCTGACTACCTGAATCCCAACGACATTGCCTCCATCGACGTGATTAAGGATGCAGCAGGCGCTGCCATCTACGGCACGCAAGGGGCCAATGGCGTCATTCTCATCACGACGAAGAAGGGCCAGTCGGGAGAAACGCGCGTCAGCTTTAACGCGCAGTACGGGGCATCCGAGGTTCCAGGCCAGCTCGACATGGCCGAGGCCGCTGAGTATGCGACCTTACGCAACGAAGCCGCCATCAATGCGGACCAGGCCCCTGTCTACGAGAATCCAACTGCGCTGCGTGGGCAATCGACCAACTGGCAAGACGAAATCTTTCAAACGGGCACATTCCAGAAGTACAGCTTGGGTGTTTCGGGAGGAGGCGACGGCTTTAGCTTCCGCGTGAGCGGCGACTTCACTGACGAAACGGGGATCGTTAAAACGTCGGACTTCCGTCAGATTAACTTCCGTATCAACACCGAATACACGTCCGAATCCGGACTCTTCACGGTTGGCGAAAACCTCTCGATCGGGCGCGACTTTCGCAACACAGTCCCCGAGGGCAATGACGTCAGCAACTTCCTGATTCAGACGCTGCAGTTCTCACCCGCGCAGCCGGTCCGCGATCCATCGCTCAATACGACCGATAACTACACCTTCAGCCGGTTTGGCAACAACGCCAACAACCCGGTGGCTGTGCTTGACTTCAACAACTCGGAAGACCGCGCGACCCGCATTGCTGGTAACGTGTTCGCCGACCTGATGCCGATCGACGGCCTCACGCTGCGGTCCGACTTTGGCCTCGACCTGCGATACGGCGACAACTACTCGTTTACACCGACCTACGAGGTCAGTCCTACGTTTAGAAACACCATCAATGGCGTAAATCGGTACAGCGATCAACGTACGTCCCTAATATGGACAAATACGGCAGAGTATAGCCGGGTCTTCGGCGAGCAGCACGACGTCACGCTGCTGGGGGGTACGTCTGCTGAATGGAATACGTACGAGTTTGTGTCGGCAGGGGCTCAGGTTCTACCGAGTGAAGATCCCTCACTGCGCTACTTGGATCAAGCTGATGGAAGCCAGAGCGCGGGTGGGAATCTTGAGCAGTCGCGCCTCCTATCGTACTTCAGCCGCTTAAACTACAGCTATGGTGGTCGCTACCTGGCTACGATTGTGGCCCGCTACGACGGCTCGACCCGGTTTGGTGAAAACAAACGATTTGGATTTTTCCCCTCGTTCTCGGCAGCGTGGCGCCTCTCGGAAGAGGACTTCATGGATGACGTGGAGTGGGTGAACGACCTGAAGATCCGTGGTGGCTACGGCATTAACGGGAACGATGCCATTGATGACTTCGCGTTCCTGACGACGATCGAAACCTTCCCCGCCTACGCACTGGGTGAAGGCAACTTCGTCCCTGGTGCTACGCTGGGCGGCGCCGGCAACCCCGACCTGCAGTGGGAAGAGTCGCGACAGACCAGCTTTGGGCTGGATGCGACGCTGCTCGACCGCCTCAGCATAAACGCTGAGTACTACGTCAAGAACACGAGCGACCTGCTCCTCGTCGTGCCGCAGCTCTCTACGAGCGGTGCGCAGCGGTCTGGGCAGGTCCAGAACGCAGGCGATATTCAGAACAGCGGCTTTGAGCTCGCCCTTAGCTGGAGCGACACCGCACTCGACGGCGACCTGACGTACGACGTGGGCGCCAACATCGCCACTGTGAGCAATGAAGTGAAGAGCCTCGGCGCCAGCACTGCCCTTGAGAGCGGCGGCTACCGCCAGGGCAACATCACGCGCACCGTAGTGGGGCAGCCCATTGGCTCCTTCTACGGCTACGTAACCGACGGCCTCTTCCAGACGCAGGAAGAAGTCGACGAGCACGCGTTTCAGTCTGGCGGCACCGCGCCGGGCGACATTCGCTTCCGCGACCTGAACGACGACGGCGTCATTAACGATGACGATCGCACATTCATCGGCAATCCGTTCCCCGACTTCACCTATGGGATTAATGGCCGGGTGGCATTTCGCGGGTTCGACCTGAGCGTGCTGCTGCAGGGGGTTCAGGGGAACGAGCTGTTCGCGGCGTACGAGTACTACACGCTCGGCTCGGGCATCTTCAACCTCGAAGAAGACGCCCTGAATCGCTGGACCGGTCCCGGCACCAGCACCGACGTGCCGCGCCTTACGGTAAGTGACCCCAACCTGAACACACGCATCTCGGATCGCTACGTGCGCGACGGGTCATACCTGCGCCTCAAAAACGTGACGTTTGGCTATACCGTCCCCGATCGCTTGTTTGATGCAGTAGGGGCATCAGTACGCAGCGCACGCGTCTTCGTAAGCGGACAGAATCTGCTTACCCTGACCGGATACGAAGGCTTCGATCCTGAAATTGGCGAGCGCAACGGCGTCCTCGATCGCGGCATCGACCGGGGCGTGTACCCGCAATCGCGCACCATTACGGTGGGCCTCGACTTTCAGTTCTAACGGCCGCGTGCCGGGGCCTTGCCCCGCCTGCTCTTGATAGATCGCATGGGGCCGCCCGGGCCCCAGCGCTCTGCCTCCCATTATACCACACCTTGCTCCATCCCCATGATGTTATCTCTCCTACAAACGGCTCGCTCGCGCATTGCTACAGGGCGTGCGCTCCTGCTCTGCACGCTCCTCCTTGGGGCGGGCGTGTGGACCGGATGCGACAACATGCTCGACATCGAACCGCAGGGCGAACAGACCAGCGCCAGCTTCTTCACCAGTGCCGACGATGCCAACCGCGCCCTTGCCGGCGCCTACGATGCCCTCCAACAGCAGTACGAGGTGCCGACCTACCAGGGCGCGCCTACGTTTCTGGCTGGATACGACATGGTGTTCGGCGAAGTGGCCTCCGACAACGCCTTTAAAGGCGGCGAGAGCCAGAACGACCAGCCCGACATCGACGATGTGCAATCCTTTACGGTGAACCCGAACAATCTCTACATCGCCAAGATGTGGAGCAGTCTCTACGAAGCCGTGACGCGCTCAAACCGCATCCTTAACAACGTTCCGGACATCGAGATGGACGAGGCGGAGCGGGCCGACATTCTTGCACAGGCCCGCTTCATTCGGGCCTATGCTAACTTTTACCTGCTGCAGGCCTTCGGTATGGACCCCGACAGCAACAACGGTCCGGGCATTGTGCTGCTCACCGGTGAGGTAACCATCGGCAATGCCGATCAGCCGCGCTCGCCTGAACCTGAAGTGTGGACGCTGATCGAGGACGATCTGCGTGCTGCCGCGCAGGAGCTGCCCACAAAGGGTGAACTCAGCACCTCCGAATACGGACGCGCCACGATGGGGGCGGCCAACACGCTGCGGGTGAAAGCGCATATCTTCCAGAAAGAGTGGAGCGAGGCCGAGACGCTTGCGCGTCAGGTGATCAACTCGGGCGAATACCGCCTGGCCGACGACTTTGGCGGCATCTTCCGCACCAGTGGTGAACATGGGCCGGGCTCGATCTTCGAGATCAACTACGCCCAGGATGCCAATGAAATTGAAGGCTATTACGGAAACGTGTGGCAGGCCAGCCGCACCACCTGGGGCTTCGGCTTCAAGCAGCCCACACAGGGCTTGGTGGATGCGTTCGACAGTAACGACCCCCGACTGGATGCGACGATCATCTTCGACGGAGAGGTCATGCCCGATGGAACGACGGTTGGCGGAGCAACCAGCCGCTCCGGGTATCACAACGAGAAAATCTGGATTCCCCAGAACCTGTACCCATCGAACCAGGGCGTGGGCGATTACGAAGGGCCGAGCAACGTGCGCTACCTGCGCTTCGCGAACCTGCTGCTCTGGCATGCCGAAGCCGCCAATGAACTGGGCAACGCCCCCGCCGCACTCGAATCCTTGAACCGCGTGCGAGAACGGGCGCGCCAAAACGCAGACAATCCATCTGGCGTGCTTCCCGACATTACCACGACCAACCAGGGCGAACTGCGCGAGGCCATCTATCGCGAGCGCCGGCTGGAGCTTGCTATGGAAGACCTGCGCTTCTTCGATCTGATGCGTCAAGGCCGCGCCGACGAGGTGCTGAGTGATGCTGGATTTGTGGCCGGTACCCACGAGCGCATGCCTATCCCGCAGCGCGAGATTGACCTCAGTGATGGCGCCCTGCAGCAGAACCCGGGCTACTGATCCATGTCGCGTTTTGCCGCCGCTGCCGCTTGGGCGATTGAGCTGCAGCGTGCGGCGTGTATGATGCCCGGCGCCTCCTCCGCTACCCTTTTGCTTTGTACGATGACTGCCATGTATACCCTTTTACCCTCTTCCTGGCCTCGAACCGCGCTGTTTAGCGTGGTAGCCCTCGCGGCGCTGATGGTTACCAGCGCCCTCATAGCAGGCTGTGACCAGAGCCCGATGAACGACGATGGCGATAACGTGATCACGGCGAACTCGCAACGTATATCGTTCGAGGTAACGCCTGGCACGCCCGATACCACCCAGCAGCTCACGCTTACGTACACATCGCTGGGCAGCCGCCCGCGTCCCGAAGAGGTGCCTGCGCCGTTCAGCATCTCAGCGGCGGAAGATACGGGTTCTCCCGATAACGGAACCAGCGTGTTCGACGTCACCTTTTCGCCCTCCGACGAGATCAGCACCTTCGTTGAGCCCATCCGCTTCAACGCAGACGGACGCACCATTACCGTCCAGCTATTTGGCGATGTGGGCTTCGATGATACCCTAATCACGGACTACCTCGGCGGCGGCGTTGTCGATGCCGAGGTCGGACCGGCCGCCGACCCCCTGCCTCCCATCTTCTTCTTTAATGGTATTGCAGGGGCCAGCATCGTAGACGGAGAGTTGAATGTTGAGGGAGCCGAAACCGGCGGCCCGAACGCGTTTCCAGGATTATCCCACAGCTTAAATGAAGTTGTCGACTTTACCGATACGCAGGTTGTCGTAGCTCGCATGAAGGTCTCCGCAGACAGCCCCGGCCCGGCCATTGTGCGCCTGGCCTTGAACACCGCCGATGGCCCCGACGCTAACGGCAGCATCGAACCACTTGTTAAAGAAGTGCCTGCCGATGGCGAGTACCGCGAGTACTACTTCGACTTCCGAGGTAACTTTGCCCAGTTCGACGGCCAGCCGGCCGATCCGAGCATTGTTAGCGAGGCTGTGCTGCTCGTGAACGACGGCGGCTCGCTTGGCTTCCTGGGACGCTCCGATACCTTCACGGGAACCCTATCCATTGCTCGATTAGCGCGCCGTGGCGACATTCCGGGTGAAGACGATGGCGGCAACGGCGGTGGAGACGAAAACACGCCGCCCTCCGTTAGCTTCAGCATCGAACCCAGCGCTCCTCTCGTCGGTGAGTCGGTGACCTTTACCGACAACTCGACCGACGATGGCATGATCGCCTCGCGCGAATGGGACTTTGGCGACGGCACCACTGCAACCGGTGCCGAGGCGTCGCACACCTATAGCGAAGCAGGCGACTACACCGTCTCGCTCACGGTTACCGATGACGAAGGCGCCACCGCCACCACATCGCAAACGGTCACGGTGATGCCTGATGATGACACCGGTGGCACCAGCGACTTCCGTGGCGATGATGATGGCGACGGACAGATCGTGTTCGACGGCTTCGAGGATGGCACCGAAGATGGTGAGTACTTCTCCTTTGCAGGCGGAGGTGCGAGCATCGACCTGGCTGAAACCGGCGACGTGCCGATGGAGAGCAGTGGCTCTACAGCTCTTGCTGCTACCATCGAAGGCGGTGGAGGCGGCGGTTTTGCCGGATATGGAAAAGGCACCAGCAGCGAGATTGAGGTGCAAGGCCTCGACCTTTCTGGTCTGGGCAACGACCCATACTTCACGATGTACATCCAGTCGGATGCGACGGTGCCGTACACCCTGGAGATTAACCTGCAGGAAGATGAGGACGGCAACGGCTCCTTTGATGGCTCTGGCTCGACCGACGACGAGTTTGAATACGAATACCTCGTTGAGCCCAGCGACGAAGGCTACACCCGCATCAGCGTACCGCTCAGTGCGTTCGCCGATGATAACTCGGTTGAGACCGGCGGCAATGGCGAACTCTCGTCTCGCATCGCCAACCTCGTCTTCGCTATTGGGAACCTACCGGGCGAGACGTTTACCTTCACTGTAGATGACATCATCTACTCCAGCGAAGACCTGGGACCGGATGAAACCGTGCAGAGCGCGTGCGCCGGAGACGACTACGAGATGTTCTTCGAAGATGAATTCAACGAACCGAACGAAGAGTTCTGGGATCGCGGCAATGCCACGTTCAACGGCAATCTGGCCTACTTCCGTCCCGAAAACATCACGTACGAGGACGGCAAGATGATACTCAACCTGCGGGAAGAGCAGTACCAGGGCCGCCCGTACACCGGGGCCGAACTGCGCACCGACAACCAGGACGGCTTCTACGGCTACGGCTGCTACGAGGTACGCATGAAGTCCGCCGGGCCCAGCGGTACGGTGTCTTCCTTCTTCGGCTACCGCTACAACCCGTGGCAAGAGATTGACATTGAGGTGGTGGGGAAGAACAACCGCTCGATGCTTACGAACATCTACTTCAACGAAGGGCCCGAGGGCGAACCCAACAACGACGCCTATCAGGTGCCGCCCTTCCCCGAAGGGGTGGGGCTGAGCTATGATGCCTCCGAAGAGTTCCACAACTACGCTTTCGAATGGCTGCCGGGCGAGATCAAGTGGTACCGCGACGGCCAGCTGGTGAAGCAGGCCACCGTGGAGGGCGCCAGCCCGAACGAGATTCCCGACATCGACATGCAGATTATGATGAATCTGTGGGTGTCGGATTCGTCCAGCTTTGCCGGAGAGATCGACGATAGCAATTTCCCGGTGCGCTCTGAATACGACTGGGTACGCTTCTATCGTCCGGTTGAATAACCATGTTCGGCAGCGTCATCCGAGGCGCTGACCTGCTGCGTCTTGCACCGCCGTTCCACGGCCTGCTATCGTGCGTTGTGCATCGGCACGGTAGTGGGCTGGTGGTGGATATGCCACCGGCTCGGTGGGATACGCAAGACATAGGCGGATGCGATGGGTGCGGTGCCAGGATGGTCTGGTGTGCATCCCCACCGCCGTTGCAGCACTCCACGCTTGTTTTGATGCACACCTTTTGTTTAGTGCGCCGCTCTTGCTATGGCGGTGCCCCATACGCTTCGTTTCCAAGCTGACTCCTGCCCTATGATCGCTTTTTATGGTGCGGCTCCTTGCCTAAGTAGGCCGCTGCATGCTCTTGTCCCTCTGCTTATTGTGCTGACCGCACTGGCCGGATGTACGCAAACAAACTCTTCTCGCATGACCGAGGCCGACGCAGACACCACTACGGCCGCGGTTTCGTCGAATGCGTTGAGCCAGACCGGAGCGCGTGCCTCTGAAGAAGGGGTGACGATGCCGCTCGACCGCGATGTGTCGCTTCTGGACATGGATACAGCACCGGTTGGGCTGTCGGCACAGTCGAGCGGGGCCTTCATTCGTGAGGTCGTGGCTGACAGCACCGGGTCGAGCGTAGAAAACGTAGATGCGCGTGTCGACTCGCTACTCAGCCGCATGACACTTGAAGAAAAGGTCGGCCAGATGATGCAGCTGGAACTGGGCATGGCCACCGATGCTGAGCCTTTCCCGCAGCCGATCAATTCCGAGAAGCTGCGTCGCATTGTACAAGACTACCATGTGGGCTCCATCTTGAACGTGGTCAATGCCGCGTTTACAACCGAGCACTGGCACGAGGTGCTCACCGCGGTGCAAGACGAAGCACGCCAAACGCGGCTGGGCATTCCGGTGCTCTACGGCATCGACGCGGTGCATGGGGCCAACTACACGCGCGAGGCCGTGCTTTTTCCGCAGAATCAGGGGCTGGCGGCCACCTGGAACGTTGCCCTGGCTGAAGAGAGCGGCGTTATCACGGCACGTGATGTGCGCGCCAGTGGCATCCCCTGGAATTTCTCACCCGTGCTCGACGTAGGCCGCGATCCGCGCTGGCCGCGCCTCTACGAAACGTTTGGCGAAGACGCCCACCTTACCAGTGCGATGGGGCTGGCGCTGCAACGAGGCATGCAAGGCACCGATCTGAGCGATCCGTCGCATGTAGCCGCTGCAGCAAAGCATTTTATCGGCTACTCAGGCTCCGAAAGCGGGCGCGACCGCACGCCTGCTCAGATCTCCAATATCGAACTGCGTGAGCAGTACCTGCGTCCGTTTCAGGATGCGGTAGATGCGGGCGTGGCCTCTATCATGGTCAACTCAGGAGAAGTCAACGGCGTGCCTGTGCATGCCAGCCGCTACCTGCTCACCGAGGTGCTGCGCGAGGAGCTTGGATTCGACGGCGTGGTCGTAACGGATTGGCTCGACATCAAAAAACTGGTGTCGCTGCACGAGGTGGCGCCGAATGAGCGCGAGGCCACAAAGATGGCCATCGAGGCCGGCATTGACATGAGCATGGTGCCCTCGGATGTATCGTTCTTTGAGCATCTGGTAGCGCTGGTTGAAGATGGAGAAGTCACCGAAGCCCGCATCGACGCTTCGGTGCGGCGCATCTTACGGCTGAAGTTTGAACTCGGCCTCTTCGAGGACCCGCTCCCTGGTCTCGACCTGGCTGAGGAGGTCGGCAACGAGCGCGATCGTCGCGTCGCGCTGCAAGCCGCTCAGGAATCCGTCACGCTGCTGCGTAATACGGATGCGCTGCTCCCGCTCTCCCCCGACCAGAACGTGCTCGTTACCGGACCCACTGCACACTCCATGCAGTCGCTCAACAACGGGTGGACGTACACCTGGCAGGGCGGTGGACGCGCACAAGAGTTCTTCCACGACGGGCGGCCTACGCTTATGGAGGCGATGCGCGAGCATGCCGGTGCCGATCAGGTGCAGTATGTACCCGGCGCCACACTGACGGCCCCTGACCAGTTGCGCGAAGCTGTTGATGCAGCTACGGAGTCTGATGTCGCCGTGGTGGCTGTGGGCGAGGGGGCATACGCCGAAACTGCAGGCAACCTGCCGCACTCGCTCATGCTGCCGGTGGCGCAGCGCCGTCTCATCCGCGAGATTGCCAGCACAGGCACGCCCGTTGTGTTGGTGCTGGTACAGGGACGCCCCCGCACGCTCGGTGATGCGCACGAAGAGGCGCAGGCCATGGTAACGGCCTACAATCCGGGCACGGAAGGCGGACAAGCCCTGGCCGATGTGCTGTACGGTACCGTAAACCCCTCGGGTCATCTGCCCTACACCTATCCAAGCCGCCCCACCGGATACGCGCTCTACGATCACAAGCCCAGCGAGCGCCTCTCTGCCGACTTCGCTGATAGCGGAGCCGAGCCACTCTTTCCATTTGGATACGGCGAGTCGTATACCACCTTTGCCTATCGCGACCTCCAGGTCGATACGCCTGAAGCCGCGCTCGACTCGCTCAATGCCGGGAATACGGTGGATGTACGCGTAACGGTGGAGAACACCGGCTCGCGCACAGGCCAAGACGTGGTGCAGCTCTACCTGCGCGACGAGGTGGCCTCGGTAACGCCGGCGGCACGGAAGCTCAGGCGCTTTACCAAGATCGAGTTGGAGCCGGGCGCATCCGAAACCCTGACCTTTACACTGCGCGCCGAAGATTTCCGCCTCATTGGGCGTTCGGGCACGCCGGTTCTTGAACCGGGTGCATTTCGCCTGCAGGTGGATACGCTCGAAGCGTCGTTCTCGGTAACGGAGCAGGTATCCGTTGCGCCCTAATTCTGAGAGATGTGGTACATTCTGGAGCAGAAAGGCCCAGCTCATCCGTTTGAGCTGGGCCTTTTGCATGGCACTGTGGATGACGCTGTATGCCGTTCTCACGTTCTGCAGATGCCTGCAGCGCTGCTATCGCACCACGACCATGCGGTGCGATGCGGTGTGCGGGCCGGCCTGAAGACGGAGGAAGTACGTTCCGCTTGGCAGCGTACTTGCCTGAAACGGAAGCTCATGGTATCCCGCCGGAAAGGTGCGAGCAGCAACCTCTTCAACAGGGCGTCCGTCAAGGGTCCAGACAGTCAACATCACATCCATAGCTTCGGGCAACTCGAAGGCAACAGTAGTCTGTTCGTTAAAGGGATTCGGGAAGTTGCCGACCAGCTGGGGCTCGTTCTCATCTTCTGTAAGAGCCGCGCGCCCCACTTTCAGCACGGGCGAGAGCCGGTCGGAGGCGTTCGGTACCACGCGACGCACGCGGTAGAAGACGACATCCGCCGGGGGCGATGCGTCGACCGCGGTGTATTGTCTGTTCCCGTCGGCGAGGCGTATGCCGTCGGTTGCGGCGTGGGTCGCAAAAGAAGCCCACCGCGTGCGGTCGGTTGAGCGTTCGATCACGTACTGCCCCGTATCGTGCGAGGCCGTCCACATCAAGATGACTTCTGCATCTTGCACCTGGGCCTGCCAATCCGAAACAGGGGTGCGTGGGCCAATGGGCAGCGTTACGCGCACTGCAGCGGCAGGCTCACGGTCTTCAATCGGCGGCCATGGCCCGTATGTATGAGCCGCTGGGTGGGGCGTAGCAGCTGTCCGCAGCGAATGCAGCGCCTCGCTGTCGAGTACTTCGGGAAGCACCTGCACCCAGGCAAGCGTGCCATCAAATAAAAGCATGGTCTCGCTGCCATCCGATGCCTGACCGTGCGGGCGTCGTCCAAACGTGAGGGCCCCTCGTCCGGCCATGCGTGTGGGCGTACGGGTGCGAGCACTCATGTCGCCATCAACGTACACCGTAGTCTGCCGCGTGGTCGCCTCGTAAACCACCGCAACATAATGCCAGCGTCCGTCGGCTACGACCGTGCCGGTGCGTACGGTATGATGCGCGGTGCCTGTGCCCTGATACACCTGCAGCCGTCCGGCCGGACTGGTTACGATTTCGAGTGGATACGGAGCTTCGGGCGTGCCCGTCCAGGTCGAGGCAATCACCGCGTTGCGACGCATGGTGCGCATCCAGAACGCCACCGTGAATGCCTGCGGCACGTGTCCCGATGCAAGCAGCGCATGCGCATCTGTTTCGGCGTTGGAGGGCACGGGAGCATTATTCGGAAATGACCATCCCCAGGTACTCCGTCCAGGCGGACGGTCTTCAATGGTTGTTGTGATGCGCGTGAGAGGAGCTGGCTGCAGCGAGGCTCCTGTAAACGGGATGAGCCGCCATGTAGCGCGTAGCGTAGGGCCGCCGGTCCGCACACGCAATACGGCCTCGAACGGCCCTTGCTGGGGCGCGTCAAAGCGGAGCGTCCATACCGTAGGGCGTTGCTCAGCATCAAACTCGATTGCATCGGCGCCATAGTGCAGCAGGTCAACAGCGTACAGATCGGCATCGGCAGGCCCCTCAATGACGAGTTGACGCGTGTCGGCAGGCAGCGTAAGTGTACCCACTACGTGTGTGGTGTCTTGGGCCCAACGCGCACCTGCGTCAGAGGGGCGCTGCACGGCGCCTGCAGGGAGCGTCCCCCACACGACTGCGAAGAAGCCAAAGAGCATAAGTAGAAGTTCCTTCGAACACAGAGGGTCCCAGGACCGAAGCTGCTGCCTGATGTGACATGGCCCCAACTTTGTCCTTGGCATAATACGTGTGGATCCCCCATACATGAATAGACGTGATTATCGCCACTTAACGTAGTATTTACTTGATGCAACTGCAAGCATCGAACAATGCTGACTGTCGCCTGGGCTGTGTGGTTGATTGGAACCATGCTGTGGAACCGGACGGGAAACATTGTGCGTTGGGTATCCCGATGTATTCGATTGGTTCTTGAGATACAACATCTTGATAGCAATGACGACTGCGTTCTACGCGCCGCCTGAGCAGTTTCGGGGAGGCCGTGTTATGCTTCCTCCCAGCGAAACCCGCCATGCCGTGCGCGCGCTGCGCCATCGTCCGGGCGACGAGGTGGTCGTGGTAGATGGGCGAGGCGGATGGCATCGCGTTCGGCTTGAACATACGGGCCAGAAGCAAGCTATGGGTACAGTGGTTGCTTCTGCGCAGAACGTAGGAGAACCCGAGGGGCCGTGCATACTGGCTGCTGGCGTGCTGCACAAACGAAGCCGCTACGAAACACTTGTAGAGAAGGCTGTCGAGTTGGGTGTTACCACCATCGTTCCGCTGGCAACAACGCGGACGGAGCGCGCCACCATTCGGCACGATCGCTTGCATAATCTCATGATTGCTGCTACGAAGCAGTGCGGGCGCTCGCGCGTGCCCAATCTTACGGCCCCGTGCTCGTTGGCTCAGGTCCTGGTACGCTATCCGCAGCTTACCGCATTCTGCTGCCACGAATCGGGCGAGGGGCGGGCTGCGCTACCTGCAGCGCTACAGGCGATACCCGCTTCAACGGGCGTATTGTTGGCAATAGGCCCCGAGGGCGGGTTCGCGCCGCACGAGGTTGCCATTGCGCAGCGTGCAGGCGCTCGGCTTGTCCATCTGGGGCCGCGTCGGCTCCGGGCCGAAACAGCAGCCCTGACGGCCGCTGGCGCTGTTGCCCTCCACCGCGCGGGGTAGGCGTATGATGCTACAGCCCTGGCGCTTCGCTTTCTTCCTCTATCAGCTCCGAATACCCTCGTCGTTATGACCGACCTCACGGAAACATCCGTCTCGTCTGAAGAGCTTTTCGACGGCGTACTTTTGCATGCCCATCGGGACACGGTGCGCCTCCCTGATGGGCGCACAGCCCAGCGGGAATGGCTCGATCATCCGGGAGCGGTGGCGGTGGTGCCGCTGTTTGCGAATGGCGATACCATGCTCATTCGGCAGTTTCGCTTTCCGCCGCGCCGTACATTTGTCGAGGTGCCGGCTGGGAAGTTCGATCATGACGACGAACCGTCGGAGGCGGTCGGCCGCCGTGAATTGAAAGAGGAGACCGGACTCTCGGCAGAGACGCTCACCTCGTTGGGTACGTTCTTTCCGTGTATCGGATACAGCAACGAAGTCATTCATGTGTATCTGGCCGAAGACCTTACGCAGGGCGAGCAGGAGCTAACCGACGACGAGTTTGCAGAGCCCGTGCGTCTGCCGTTCGAAGAGGCTGTGGCGCAGGCTATGGACGGGTCGCTGGCTGATATGAAGACGATTACGGCACTTACCCGGGCGCATTACGCAATTCAGCAGCGTGGTGCGAAGATTTAAGCGAAAGCATCAGCCCGTTGAACATGCTGTGCCGAGCAGCATACGTATGAGTTGCATGTGCAATATATGCTAACGTGACAGGCGTGCAACATAGCAGCGCTGTAGGCTGCTCACGCCTCGTATCCGCCACTACCTGCCCACGAATAACACCTGCTGTAATGTCGTTTCCGTTTATCATTACGCTTGGCGTCATCACCCTGATTGCGCTCCTGATGATCATAGTCATCCTCCTTCAGAGCGGTCAGGGGGGCGGACTCGCAGGCATTGCGTCCAGTGGGGCAACCCGGCAGGTGCTGGGCACCCGACAAGCGCCTGACCTGCTTGAGAAGATTACCTGGGTGCTGGGCACGGCGTTTATTGTCCTGTGCATCCTGATCAACTTTATGATTCAGAACGAGGGACCTGAAGAGAGCATCATCCAGCAGCAGGCCCCGCAGCAGCAACAGCAACAGATGCCAGCTGCTCCGGGGGGCGGAGCCGATGGAACCTCGCTGCCGGGCGACGGCAGTTCGCAGCCGCAAGACCAAGAGTAGTTCCGAAGTCGCACGAGACGCGTCTTCCACATTGCGCCTGAACGACGAAGCGGCAGCCCCCTTACGCAAGGAGGCTGCCGCTTCGCATTGACCCGTGTAGCGCGGGTTTCTCAAAAAGCCGCGGCCACGTGCGCATCGATAAGCCGAATTCTGTCCGTGAAGAGCGAGGGGCCGCGGGGCCTCTGCCTCTTCAGGAGCACCATCTATCTGGGCGCTTCGTTGCCGAAGCGCTCAAGCGGCCTACCCGCGCCGCGGTTTCGCGGGCCGCGATATCCGCTCCCGAAGGAGCAGTGCGACGCTGCTTGGCCTTGCACCCTGTGGGGTTTGCCTGGCCGCCCGTGTCACCACGCGCGCCGAGGAGCTCTTACCTCCCCTTTTCACCCCTTACCTGTGTCCCGACACGAGCCGGGCCCATCGGCGGGTTAGCTTTCTGTTGCACATGCCGTCGCCCCACGGTCAAGACCGCGCGGGCGCCTTCCGGTTAGGAAGCACGGTGCCCTGTGGTGTTCGGACTTTCCTCACCGCCACCCGCTTGGGGCAACGGAGCGATGCTCTGAAGCGCACGTAAAGTGCATTTGTTCACCCCAAGATGTTGGGTTCACTCTGGGGGCTTTATTGTTGATGCGGGCGCCTTGAAAAGGCCGCTACCTGAAGAGGCCGCTACAGTCCCGCATCCAGGTTCAGCTCCTCGTTGGTTTCCGCTGCAATTTCCTCGTAGAGCTCTTTGTCCACGATGATGCGTCCGGTGTGCTCGCATGCAATGACGCGTTTGCGCTTGCGGATTTCTACCTGGCGCTGAGGCGGGACTGCAAATCCAGCAGCGGCGCCTCGACGCAGAGGCACCACGGCACGTCCATCGCGCACCCGCTCGCGCAGCTTTGAGTAGGAACGCAGGTAGCGTTCATCCACCTGTTCCTCGGCCTCATCGCGGACGGCCTGTAGGGCACTCTCTTCGGCTTTGGTATCGGCGACGACCTCGTCGAGCTTCTCTTTCTTCTCGTCGAGGACGCCGTTCAGCTCGTCGAGCTGCTCCTGCGTATCTTCAAGAGCCGACTCGTTGGCGGCAACAGTCTTCTCAGACCGCTCGATGGTTTCGCGTGCTTCGGAAATACGCTCCTTCTGCGTTTCAATTTCGGAGGTGAGCGCGTCGTATTCGCGGTTGTTGCGCACCTGAAGCTGCTGCTCCTCGTACTTGTCGATGAGCCCTTCCGCCTCTTTGATGTCGACTTCAGCCTGGCGTTTATCGACCTTGGCCTGCTTGAGCTCCTCTTCGTAGTTGTCGAGCCGCGTCTGCAAGCCGGCCTGCTCATCCTCTAAGTCCTGAATCTCCTCAGGGAGGTCGCCGCGCAGCTTCTGAATCCGGTCGATACGGTTGTCGATGTGCTGCAACCGCACCAGCGCGCGCAGCTGCTCTTCGATCGTTTTCTTCTGTTCTGCAGTGGCCATAATAGGCAGGGGTCGAGGTAGGTCAGTATACGCATTGTGGGCAAACTATGGGCTGTAGCCAACAACCTACAACCTACGAATCCGGCACAAGATTCGATACAACAGTCGGTGCGGCAGCGGTTTTGTCCAAACCCCATGCACTTGCTCCTTTTTAGGTGCAGCGTTGATGTGCGGATTGCCAGGGGCGCCCTCCATGTGTGGGACCGCCGAATGCGCAATGTTGAAAAAGAGGCGCTGGTGCAGTTTCTTGTGTTCCGTTCTCTTCCCACAAACCCACCCTGCTGCTATGTATCGACGTCTCATTTGGAGCGCGCTGCTTGTGCTGTGTTTGCTAAGCGGTGCTGCTCGGGTTGCGGCCCAGCCCGCCGATGATACCACGCGCTGGACACCCGAACTCAGTATGCAGTACCACGCGATTCAAGGCACCGCAATGGCGCCCGACGGGCAGCTTGTGGCGTACGTTGTGCGCGAGCCCCTCATAGCAGGCGAGCAGTCGGAGTATCGAAGTCAGATCCATGTGGCCTCGACAGATGGCGCGATGAACGTACAGTACACGCGTGGAGAGCACTCCAGCTACAGTCCGGCTTTTTCGCCGGATGGCAGGCACCTCGCTTTTATCACGACGCGTTCGGGCACTCCGCAAGTCTGGTCGATGCGCATGCAGGGCGGTGAGGCGTATCAGGTGACGGATGCCGAAACCGGGGTGAATAGCTTTCAGTGGGCGCCCAATGGCGACCAAATTGCTTACACGATGACCGACCCCAAAACGGATGCGGAGAAGCAGCGCGAGACGGAGCGACGCGACGTGCAGGTTGTCGATCAGGAGCATCGCTACAGCCATCTTTACACGACAGAGGTCGCCGAGGCTGCCGACTCAACACGCCAGGTGCAGCGCCTCACGGGGGGAGATTTCCATGTCCGCAGTTTTGATTGGGCCCCTGATGGTGGCACGCTGGTCTTTGCGCATCAGCCGACGCCGGATATCAACAGCGGGTTTACGGAGGCCGATCTCTCAATCGTGCCCGCCGATAGCGGCGCCGTAACGCCTCTTGTGGAGCAGCCGGGCGTAGACAGCGCTCCGCACTTTTCGCCCGATGGCCGCCAGGTTGCGTTCACGGGACAAGGCGGACAGCCTGAGCCAGTCGGTCTAAACGATGTCTATGTGATTCCGGTCTCGGGCGGTACGCCGCAGAAGCTGGCCGAAACGCCAAATCGAAGCAGCAATCTGGAGGGGTGGCACGACAACGACGCGGTGCTCATTAGCGAGCCGGTGCGCACCTCCAGCCATCTCTTTGCGGTGCCAACAAGTGGCGCAGCGCCCCGCCAGCTCACCGAAGGCGACGGCCTGCATAGCACCATCGCGCTTGCTGCCAATGAAAATCAGATGGCCTACACGTACGAAAACACCGATACGCCCCCGAATCTGTACGTAACGGGCCTCGACACCTACGAGCGCCGCCAGTTGACTACGTTGCACGAAGACGTCCCCATGCCTCCGATGGGACGCACCGAGGTGCTCACCTGGACTGCGCCCGACGGCACAGAGGTTGAAGGGCTCATTACGTACCCAATCGGCTATGAAGACGACGACCGTGTGCCGCTCATCCTTAGTGTCCACGGCGGGCCTGCGGGCGTTTACAGTCGCTCGTTTACCGGCGGGCCTGGCATCTACATGACGCAGGTGTTTGCCCAGCAGGGCTATGCCGTGCTGCGCCCTAATCCGCGCGGAAGCACCGGCTATGGGAAAGCGTTCCGCTACGCGAATGTTGAGGACTGGGGCGATGGCGACTACGAGGACCTGATGGCCGGCGTCGATCTGATGATCGAACGGGACGTGGCGCATCCAGATAGCCTCGCCCTTATGGGCTGGAGCTACGGCGGCTACATGACCTCGTACGCCGTCACCAAAACGGATCGCTTCGAAGCCGCGAGCATGGGAGCCGGATTGCCCAACCTTGTTAGCATGGTGGGCACAACGGACATTCCCGATTACCTCACGGCGCATATGGGCGGGGAATTTTGGGATAACGCCGAGACGTATGAGCGGCACTCGGCCATCTACCGCATCGACAGCGTGACTACGCCTACGCAGGTGCTCCACGGCGCCGAAGACGACCGCGTGCCTACGCGCCAGGGCCAGGAGTTCTACCGCGCGCTGAACCGCCTGGACGTACCCACCGAGATGGTGATCTACCCACGCACGCCGCACGGTCCTCGCGAGCCCAAACTGCTTATGGACGTGACGCCGCGCATCCTCAACTGGTTTGATCGGCACCTTGGGCGCGTTGAAACCAGTGAGTAGCGTACCTACACGCTGCACGGGCGGCCCGAACGACAGGGCTTAGAGATGCTTAGAGGCTGGAAAGTTTAACAAAAGGAAACGCTGCGCTGTCATCTTTCTGCGATGAAACCGGTACTATCTCATCCGGTGGGCTGCTGAGACCCGGCACCGGGCTCGCCATTGCTGTTTGCTTTCGTACATCTACCTGCTTTGTCTATGGCTTTTACGGACCATTCTGATCCGCATCCGTCGTCTCATTCGCCTTCGCCTCGCGATGCCTCGGCCGATGCCGAGCCGGCGCAGGGCGTGGACCGGCGTGCTTTTCTGAAGCGCACCGCGCTCTCTTCGGCAGCCCTGAGCATGGGCCTGTGGGGCGGCGACGGGGCCACCGCATCTGCGTCTGTCCGCCCGCGTGCCGATGTGCAGGGCGATGCGCGCAACATCATCTTTCTGGTGGTCGATGGCATGAGCCAGGGCACGCTCACCATGACCGACCAGCTGTTGCAGCGCCATCACGACCGCACGTCGCACTGGGTCGACCTCTACCGCAACCAGGCCTACGACGCAAAGGCGTTCATGGACATGACGCCGCTCAACTCGCTCGTGACGGGGTCTGCCGCCGCGGCTTCGTCTTGGGGATGCGGCCATCGCATCAACAATACGATGCTGAACATGGACCCCGACGAGAACCCCTATCGCACCATCTGCCAGATTGTTCGGGACGCGGGTAAAGCTACCGGACTGGTCAGCACGGCGCGCATCACCCATGCTACGCCAGCTGGTTTCGGCATCAACATGCCGCAGCGGTGGATGGAAGACGACATTGCAGCGCAGTACCTGGAGCGCGGATATGACCTGCTCATGGGCGGCGGGGCGCGTCACTTTACCGCCGAGGGGCGCGATGATAACCAGGATCTTACCGCGGCCTTTGCCGATGCGGGCTACCGCGTGCTGCGCAGCCGCAGCGACCTGGGCGACGTGGCCAGCGCCGAAAAGGCACTGGGCCTGTTCTACGACAGTCACCTGCCCTATGAGCTCGACCGTCGCCGCATCGACCGGCTCCAGCGCTCGGTGCCGTCGCTTGCCGAGATGACCGATGCGGCCTTGAATCGTCTCAACCAGCACGAAGAGGGCTTTCTGCTGCAGGTGGAGGGCGGACGCGTGGACCACGGCGCACACTCGAACGACACCGCGGGCCTACTCTATGACCAGGTGGCGTTCGACGATACCATTGCCACGGTGCTCGACTTTGTGGCCGATCGCGACGACACCTTGCTTGTGGTTACCACCGATCATGGCAACGCGAACCCAGGGCTGAACGCGATTGGCGACCGCTACGAAGACTCGCCTGCCATGTTTGATCGCATTGCTAACTTCCGTCGCTCGAATGAGTGGATCTTTCGGGAGCTTGACGAAGACAGCGCGGTCGATGAGATCCAGGAGCGTATCGCATTTGCCTGCAACCTCGACATCAGTACGGAGCAGGCCTCAACCCTGAAGCAAGCGATGCAGGGCGACTTCGAGGCGGTCTACCAGCCGCGGAGCAGCCCCTCGGCGGTGCTTTCCGCCATCCAGGCCAACTACACCGCCGTGAACTGGACGGGCAGCATGCACACCTCCGACTATGTGCCGCTCGTTGCAATGGGCCCAGGCAGCGACACCATCGGCAGCTTCGTGCGCAATACCGACCTGTTCGACCTGATGGTGGACGTTACTGGCGTGCGTGCCCATGCCGAGGGATAAACGCAAACGCCCGACTTAATCAAGATAAGATCGGCCCAACAAAAATGGGCCAACAAAAAAAGCGCGCAGCCCTCTCCGTCCCCCGTGAGAGGCGCTGCGCGCGTTGCGTATGGCCGCTACCAGAGGCAACAGCCAGACGCAAGGTGACATGTCCAAACCAGTCGTTTTCGGCAGATACAAGGACAACGGCGTCCCCGCATCCATTATCCCAAGCGCAATGCGTCTGGAGAACCGGACACGCACCGTAGTATTTTTTGAAAGGGACTTCGGGCAGGATGCGAAGGTCGGACCCAGTCGGTTATCTGGTCTCCGATCCTGAGGTTACATCGTCGCCACGTAGTTCGGCCCATGCGCGGCGGGTGGCTGCCTGGAATGCAGAGAGGGTGCCACGCCACGGCACGACGCAGATGTCGTTGCGATGCCGGTAGAGCCAGTGCATCCCCAGCCGAATTTCGTTGACAGCGCGCTTGGTGACGTCCATCTCCTCCTCGGTATCCAACCAGGTGTCGATGTGCGTTTGGGCCTTGGTGCAGGCCGTACCGGCGCGTGTGTCGGCGTCGTACACCGTGGTGCCGCGAAGGCGTCCATGGCGGATCCACAGCCCGTGCATCGCCCCGTTGATGTCGTCGTGGTACCATACCACGCCCTGCCGGGTGCGCACCGGCGCGCGCCACAGGCGCTGGCGCCGCACAAAGCGCTCAACCGCCTCGTGGCCATCGCGAAACTGCGCGGCGCGCTCAAAGTCGAGCTTTTCAGAGGCATCATGCATCCGGTCGCGCAGGTAGTCGAGCAGGTCGCTGGAGCGCCCTTCCAGAAAGGATTCGACCTGGTCGACGGCTGTGTCGTAGTCGGCATCGACGTCGTCTTCGCAGGGAGCCAGGCACCGGTCCATGTCGGCATAGAGGCAGCGCTGGCCCAGGCGCAGCGTGTCGTCGTCGCACTCGCGCAGCGGGTAGCGCCGCGCGGCCATGTCGATGATAAGCTCGGCCTGGTCGGCGTTGCGCACCGGCCCGTAGTAGGCAGCAGTGTCATCTTCAAGGTGGTACGACCAGCCCAGCCGAGGGTAGGACGCGGTGCGGTCGAGCATCAAGAAGGGCCGCCGCCGGTAGCGGCGCTGTGCGCGGTTGTAGCTGGGCTTCTTCTCTTTGATGAGCCGCGCCTCCAGCAAAAGGGCCTCCAGCTCCGTATCTGTCGTCTGCCACGTAATACGGCGCAGCTTCTTGAGCAGCTTGCGCGTGCGCGTCGGCTTCGACTCGATGCCGCTGAAGTAGCTGCGCACCCGGTTCGAGAGCCGCTTGGCTTTGCCGATGTACAGCGTGGTGCCGTTGCTCGCCTTAAAGAAGTAGACGCCCGGCGCATCTGGCAGAGTGGGCAGCGTCTCGTTGCGCAGCCGGTCGATGTGCGGCGGTGCACTGCGCACAGTGCGATACGAGCGATTCTGAAAGCGCATCAGCTCGTCGAGCGTATCGATCTGGTGCTCGAAGGCGCATTGGTTCAGAAACCGCATGAGGATGCGCCCGGTGGCCTCCGCATCCCCCAGGGCCCGGTGGCGCCCGTTCACGCGCACGTCGTAAAACGTGGAGAGGGCCGACAGCCCCCGCGATTTGAGTCCGGGCAGGAGGCGCCGCGCCAGCCGCAGGGAGCACAGCGTGTCGTTGCCAAGCGGCTCGTAGCCCAGCCGGGTGAGGGCGGCGTTCAAAAATTTCTCGTCGAACGATAGGTTATGCGCAACCAGCACGTCATCACCCAGAAAGTCGAGGTAGTCGGGCAGCACGTCGTCCATGAGCGGCTCGTCCACGACCATGGCGGTGCTGATGCCGGTAAGCCGCTGGATGCTTTTGGGGACCGTGCGCTCCGGGTTGATGAGAGACTGGAAGCGGTCGATGACTTCGCCGTGCTGCACCTTCACCGCGCCCAGTTCAATGATGCGATCCTGGCCCGCTTTGGGACCGGTGGTTTCGGTGTCGGTAACAACAAAGCACGTTTGGTCGAGCGAGGGCATGCGGGTAGAGAGCAGGGCAAACAACACGAGCGAGGGGCGGCGGCGCTACTCTTCGGAGCGTGCGGGCACGAGCCGATCGCGCTTGCGCTGGAGCTGTTCCTCGGGAGAGAGGCTGTAGTCATAGTCGAAGAGCGCGCCCTCCCAGGAGCCGTACTGCGGATTGGGGAGCATAAACCAGCGCGTGCCCCAGAATCCACGGTGGGTGGCGCTCATGCGCTCGCGCTCGTCGAGGGTGGTTTCGACCTCAGACAAGAAGTCGCCCAGGTTGTCGCCCACCTGCATCACAATTCGGTGCGTGCGCATGATGTGCTCACGGCGTGGGGCTTTGTCGGAGGCGCTCCACGCCTCGCGCTGTCCGCGCATGATGAGGCGCTCGTCGCTCACCGGAAAGCCGAGGGCCTCCAGATTGTCGCGCGTAGCTGTGCGCACCACGTTGCGGCGGTTGGTGAGGTAGAACACCGCGACCCCGGCGCTCGTGGCGCCCTCCACAAAACGCAGCGCGCCCGGCACCGCCGTGGCCATGCGCTCGCGGCACCACGCGTTCCACGATGCCGTGTCGTACGTCTCATCGTCCAAGATGAGGCGCGCCTGGTAGGCCGAGTTGTCGAGCACCGTTTCGTCGACGTCGAGAATGACGGCGGGCGGAAGCTCAGCATAGGCCCCCACGCGCATCTGCTGGTTCTGCTCTATGGCGGCGGTGAGGGTGGAGTCTTCGAGCAGCGCCGGAAGCTGCCGGGCAGCTTGGACATAGGTCTGGCGCACCAGGGCGTCGTACTCGGCGCTTTGCTGCACCCAGAGCGTAGCGTTCAGGCTCTGATGCTGCAACTCGGCCTGGACCGTTGCTGGCGCGGTCTGCGCAGACGGTTCGGTGGTGGATGCGGTACCTGCGCATCCGCCCACCCCAATCATAAGGAAAAGAAGCAGCGCAGTGCGGGTCGTCCAACGAGAAAGCGTATCAGTCACAGCATCAACAAAAGGCAAGGAGCGGAATCATAGCGGTTTGATGCGCACGCATCAGGCTATATAATCTAATTACGACATGCGGCCACCTGCAACTTTCCGCACGCTAAGGCTGCGCGTCCGTCGTGGTAGCGCTTTGTTTTTGCGAAATATTGGCTACCATCGAAGCCCGCCTGCAAGTATGTTTAGTCGTGTGCATCCCCTTTCTTCTCAAGACTCCCAAATGTTATGAAGGTCACAGTTATCGGCGCAGGCAACGTAGGCGCTACCGTTGCCGAATGCGTTGCTCGTAAAGACATGGTACACGAAGTCGTGATGGTGGACATCAAAGACGGCGTGCCGCAGGGCAAGGCGTTGGATATGGTCGAGTCCTCGCCCATCCACGGCTTTGACACACACGTATCGGGCACCACCGACTATGAGGACACGGCCGATTCGGAGGTCTGCATTATTACGGCGGGCCTGCCGCGCAAGCCGGGCATGAGCCGCGATGACCTGCTGGCGAAGAACGCCAACATCGTAAAGAGCGTTACGAAGCAGTTTGTGAAGCACAGCCCCGAGGCCACGATCATTGTGGTGTCGAACCCGCTCGACGTGATGACCTACGTGGCATACGAAGCCAGCGGCTATCCGCCCGAGCGCGTGATGGGTATGGCCGGTGTGCTCGACACCGCCCGCTACCGCGCGTTCATTGCTGAAGAACTCGGCGTGTCGGTGCGCGACATTCAGGCGCTGCTCATGGGCGGTCATGGCGACACCATGGTGCCGCTGCCCCGCTACACCACCATTGGCGGCATTCCGCTTCCGCAGTGGCTCGACGACGACACCATCCACGACATTGTGAAGCGCACCAAGGGCGGCGGCGGCGAAATCGTCGACCTGATGGGCACTTCAGCTTGGTATGCGCCCGGCGCGGCCGCTGCCGAGATGACCGAGGCTATTATCAAAGACAACGGACGCGTCCTGCCCGCAGCAGCCTATGTGAACGGCGAGTACGACCTGGAGGGCTTCTTCATCGGCGTGCCCATTGTTCTGGGAGCCGGTGGCGTCGAAGAGATTATCGAAGTGGAGCTCGACGACCACGAGCGGGCCCTGCTCGATACCAGCGCCGAGCATGTGCAGGACAATCTCGACACCCTGCAGCGCCTCATTGACGAGGGCGAAGTGAAGTAGTTTGCTGCGTCCTATTGGAGCGTAATGTAGCCTCCGTATCCGCCTGTAATGTTAGGGGGATGCGGAGGTTTTTCTATATCGCATCATTCTGTCCGCGCTCCGCAGGGCCTACGCATCCACCTGAAGCACAATCTTGCCCGCGTTGGCATTATCTTCCATCCGGCGGTGCGCCTCAGCCACGCGGGTCCAGTCCATCACCGAGTCGATGACCGGGGCAATGCGCCCAGCTTCCCAGTGCGAGGAGAGCACAGCCTGCGCCGCACGCACGAGCTGCGTTTTGTAGGCGTTGGAGCGGCTGCGCAGCGTAGAGGCGTACACGTGGATGCGCTTGGCCATGAGCGCGCGCAGCGACATGGCCTCAACAGTGCTACCGCCCATGGTGGCCAGCTGCACGAGACGGCCATCCGTGGACATCACCTCGATGTTGCGATTGAAGTACGGCGCCCCCACAAAGTCGATGATGACATCCGCCCCGTGCTCGGTGAAGGCCGGCACGCGCTCGGCAAAGTCCTCGTTCGTGTAGTCAATAACGTGTTGCGCCCCTGCGTCTCGGCAGACGGCGTGCTTGGGGGCCGAGGCGGTGGCAATGACCGTCGCATCCTGCAGTCGTGCCAGCTGCGTTGCCGCCGTGCCCACCCCACTGGCCCCGGCATGAATGAGCACGGTCTCGCCGTCTTTCAGATCGGCCAGCCAGTGCAGCGCCTGGTACGCCGTCAGGAAGACCTCCGGAAACGCCGCCGCCTGCACCCAGCCGACGCCGTTGGGCACCGGCAACACATGACCGGCATGCACCACCGCATGCTCGGCATAGCCGCCGCCCGGAAGCAGCGCGCACACGCGGTCGCCGATGGACCAGTCAGCAACGTCAGTCCCCACGGCATCGATGATTCCTGCAGCCTCCAGCCCCAGCGTGTCGGGGGCGCCGTCGGGCGGGGGGTAGTGCCCGCGCCGCTGGTACGTGTCGGCGCGGTTGAGCGCGGTGGCCTGCACGCGGATGCGCACCTCGTGCGGTTTCGGATCGGGCCGCTCAATATCGCGAAGGGTAAGCTGATCGGGATCGCCGGGCGTATCGACTACAACGGCGCGCATGGTGGGCATAAGCTTCGGGGACGTTGGTGCGTGGAGAAGTAATTCGGGTAGTGGGTAGACGTTAAGTGATGGTTCTCCCAATAATAATCTTTCCTGGGGCGAACGGTCCCGACAGCGGTCGGGACAGGTTCCTCCGTTCGCTCCCGTCAACCTCGCCGGAGACGTCCGCGCCGGGTGGCGCTCCCAGTCTCCGGCTACTGGTATATTTGCTCCATCACTTAGCGTTGAACCGCTATCATAATTTGAAAAACTTGACCTAAGAACGGGTTGTGCTATACATGCGCTCGCTGCTGAACATGAAGAACTGCTTGTTTACGCCCCTACACGGTCATCCCAGACGGATGCCGACCGTCGTCGGCAGACGATGAGGAAATGTGCCGATTTGCTGCGAGCGTCGGGTTATATGGCCCTTCTGGAACAGCAGTACGGGCTACGCCGCAATCTCTCGCGCATGCAGAATCTCGCGCCGATCCATCGGCCGAATCTCGTCACGATGCAACGTGAGAACCGCGACCGTCTCGCCCTCGCCCGTCACAAACTCAACCTCGTACATTTCCCGTTCGCCTGAGTATCGGTGCACGACGGCACCGATGTCGCCACGCTCCAAGCCGTGTTCATCTACGTCGCGCAGCAGAACGACCGTGTTTAGCTCTTCAATCACCATGGGCCTCGGGTTCGGTTCACAGAGAAAATCAGTGATCGGTTGGCACCTGCAGATAGTGTTACTACGCCAGATACGCCGTGACAAACCGTGGCACATTCCGGTCTGACTCTTCGATAATTCACATCGTGCGTGCGGGCACCTCGTCTCCACGAGGCGTAGAGAGCAAACCATCCACCACGTACTTTGTGCCGTAGTCCGTTTGCTCGGCTCGGACCACGTTTGACTGGCGGGCGAGGGTGAGAAGTCCATTCCTCAGGATGTCGGTGTTGGACAGGTCGAAGCCAAGCCGACGAACGGCCGACCGGATGTGATAGCGATAGCAGGTAAGACGTGAGCTTCCGTTCAGGGATGAAAGCGTGATCGCGGCGTGGAAGCTTCATGCTACATAGGACGAGTCAGACGACGAGGAAAAACACAGGACCATATAACGGTGAAGCTCACCGGCGGTGGACTCTGTTGGCACCCCTTCTGAAATGTGGCAAAACGTTCCGACAAGGGCACCGCGCCACTCGACGCCGCCTTAGCCCGCCGTCAGGTGCAACGTTGTGTTATGCGGCCAACACTTCCTGTCAACGCTCTCCGCTGTCGCTAATCCACTCCGCAAGTCTCTTCCGGATCCGTTTCATTCGCTCAGGACTGATCGTGCCAGTCCTTCCCTCAAGCATTTCGCCTTCCACCACAGCCAGGCGGCCAATCCGAATTACGCTCGTCACCTTCAGTCCCGAACGGGCAAAATCCTCATCGTCTTCCTCGACAAGCTCGTCGAAGCCCTTGATGCGCTGATGCAACTGCGGGGAGATCATACAGATCAACCAGTCCTCGTAACGGCCCGGCACCTCGCGGAGCAGCAACGCCGGGCGAAGTTTGCCCTCGGACAAATCTGCTCGCGGAAACCGAAACAGGACGATCTGGCCCGGCTCTTTCATGCCTTGGAAAAGCGTTCTTCGAGATCCTCCGCGGTGTACTCAGGACCGTTCTCGTCTTCCATGCCTCGCATCGCCAGCGATAAAGATTTTCGAGACCACTCTTGCTCCTCTCGGCGCGCCTGCTGCCGCTCGGCCTTTGCGAGAAGGTGCTCCACGAAGTCGAGCACTTCGGCCTGCGTCCGTTCCGGCAGTTGCTGAACCCGCTCGTTGATTTTCTCCGTCACGCTCATGAGACGAAATCCGATGTTGACAGATAGTTCTCGGTTAGGATCAACTTCTACGCTCAACTCTGAGTCACAGTTCGACAAAGCCAACCCCTGGCTGGATAGCGGCGAGAGCTTAGCAGCGCAGGGCAACGGTCGGTCATGAATGAGACAAATGAGACGTTACTGGCTATAAACGCGCTCCAGCCCTTCGTCAGCAGCAGCGTTATGACCACTCAAGCCTACCAAAAGACATCCCTTTCGGATAAGGTTTTGAATCGAGAGCGTAACTCTTCCCGTAGCTTTTCACGACCTTCGTTGTTATCCAGGTACTGGGCATACCTGTGATGCTGAAGATCAAACGGCACATCTTGAGCTGACTGAGTGATGGGAATTACGTGCTTGCCAAGTGTGTGGGCAATCCCTGCCTCGTAAAACACATTTGGATTCTTGCCAGTGAAGTCACATACCACGATGTAAGATTTGAAGATCAATGAGAAAACGTCTTGTACTACGGTCGAATGCTCCCAGATGTCATCGACACGCCTGCACTCTAAACCGGTATCAGAGGCAGCACCTTTGATTGCTTCATAAACAGCATTCATGGAAGCGTCGAAAGGCATCATTACTGACACTAGGTTCGGATCGATACTTTCAGAGGGTACGTCGAAAATGTCTGGCGAGAAGACAATCCTGCGTCTATCATTCTCGTTGCTTGATACATTCTCACCGATTTCTGGGCACTCACGGGCGATGTAGTCTCTGACAATGTCAGCGTTTTTATCGTTCTCTCCAATCATCATCTGCAGGAAGGTGAAAACGTGTTCGTCATAATCCGGATCTTGGAACCTGAGACTCCTGAGGAGCCGTGGATGATTGGTCACTTCATCAAGTGTATCGGTCAGTGCTCCAAGCTCTTTCCAATTGCCGGGGTCGAAATGTTGAACGACCGCATTTTTGAGTTTGACCATCTCAGGTCCTGAAATCTCTGAACTCATAGATTGGGACACTATCTCTGATGATTTGTGGTCATAACGGTCGAGCTCACCGACGGTGGTTGCGCCAAGCCTCTAGGTGAGTTGTCGAGACGCAGCGATTGATTCAAGGCGCACACGGACACCGTCCAGTGCAGCGCTTGGTTATACAGCTATTCATCAACTGGCAATGATGCTGATAGCAATCGGTTGGCACCAACAGTCAAATTTAGTTCGGCTTCGCTATTTCCAATCTCAGAGGGCAGTTTGAAAAGAACTAAACCTGACTTCGACTCATTCTGCCGCAGGTAAACGTCCGAAGGCAGTGCATCAAAGTAGTGAAGGTCGCCCTCTCCAATATCAAAATCTGCCTGGAACCTCGGCGAGACTGTAGAGAGATAGTCCCGGCTCATGGTGCGAAACTCTGTCTCGAACGCAGGAATCCGGGTAGCACTATTTTCACCAAATGAGATCGTGATGTCGGTTATTGATTGCGGCGAGTCGGACCGGTTGGTAATAACAAGCTCTGTCAGAGCTGCCGGACCGTGAATACCGTCGCTTTCGGCAAAGAAAGTTTTCCTGGCTCTAACCATTACGTCAATCGATTCCTGATCGAAGTGCTCAGCCAACTCCACACCTGACTTGAGCATACTGAAGAGGCTGACGATCGTAGAGATATCTGGCATTTCGGCTAAAGCTGTATAACCTATGATTATATCAACACACGTGACATAGCACGCAGCCATAAATCCCGCCAACTGGCAAAAAAACAGTGGAATGCATCACATCGGAATAGTGCTATATCAACACTGTTGACATAGCACACGGGGGGCGATGGACAGCGGGTTTGGGTGCGTAACGTAGTAGATGCCAACATGCGAATGTAGTATATCCAGCGGGGGGCTCAGGTGCAAGGGACGTCTGAAGCGCGCGGCGACGTGGGGGAAGAAGGGCGCTGTGAGGATGCGGGTTGGGCGGGAGCGTGCGTTGCATCCGGTGTGTGCGAGGGATAGGGGAATGCGGACGGGGAATGTGCGGTGGGCGTACGGGAGCCTGTACGAAGCGAGCCCACGGCGCTGGCACGAAGGCACGGGCCGGCAGCGTTGCATCGGGATGGTGGAGGCAACGCTGCATGCCTCTGGTTTCCCCCTGTTTTTATGGGAGCTATCCGTTACGCCGACACAAGCAGGTCGGTTGAGGTTTTCTGTGTCGTCTCGGACGGTGTGGCGCTGGTGGGGTCGCAGGTAAAGGTGCGCGTGGTGGCTTCGCGGCCATACACGTAGAGGCGCTCGGCAAACAGGAAGCGTCCGCTGCGGTGCTGCAGCATTATGGTGGAGGCGCGGGTTCCGTACTGTGCGCCCGTAATGAACATGGACGACACCTGGCGCTCTCTATCGGGGGGGAGCCCGGTATCCGGCAACAGCGAGTCGGGCGCGGGCTGCGTGTCGTGAAGGGCGTCGAGCAGCGCCTCGGGATGGACCCTGTTGCCTATTGCATCAATGATGCGCTGCTTGCCCCGGTTCACCTTGTGCCACGGCGTATCCAGATAGGCATTGCTGAGGCCGTGCCAGCCGGGTTCGACCGCTTCGGGGGCGCGGTCGGGATGGGCCATGTAGTATACGGTGCTTCCGCGTCCGAACAGCAGGTTGAACGGGGCCCGCGGCGTAAGGGTGCGCAGTGCTGAGAGGTACTGCTCGGGAGCGGTGTCGGCGTGCAGGTAGTCAGTAACCACCGTGCCGCGCGTGGGGCCATTGGGTACCGGCTGCGTAAAATCGCGGTAGTTGGTGAGTGCCGCCCAGCGTCCGTCGCAGGTGAGCCCGCACCACGTGCCGCCAGCCTTCAGGTCGCGTCCGGCGCAGATATGCGGTGCGCTGGTCCACCACTGGGCCGGACGCGTAGGCCGGGCGTAGAACTCGTCGCGGTTGCTCGCCATGATGAGCGGATAGTCGGGGTGCACTTCGACTCCCATGATGATGAGACACATGGAGCACAGTTCGGCAATGAGCGGAAACGGTCAGGAGGAGGCTACGCTGCAGGCACCTGAATCCCCCAAAGCAGGGGGGCATCGGGGCCGGAGCTGTACATGTGGCTTTGCAGGATGCGGAGCGTATCGACACGGGTGTCGAGCCAAGCCTGTATGCGCTGGGCCTCTTCGGGGCCGCCATCATGCCCGCGGTAGGCGAGCACAGTGATGAGCCCGCCTTCGGTCATGAGCGAACAGGCGGCGTTGAGGGCGGCCACCGTCGTGTCGGGCTGGGTGATGCAGTCGTGATCGTGACGTGGCAGGTAGCCCAGGTTGAACATGGCGGCATGGACGGGGGCCTCAACATGGTCGCGCATGGTTTCGTGTCCGGCGTGCACCACTGTTACGCGGTTGGATACGCCACCATCGGCGCACCGGCGGCGGGTGGCGGCACAAGCGGGGGCCTGCACATCAAAGGCCGTAACGTGGCCTGAAGCGCCGACCTGCTGCGCCAGAAACACCGTGTCGTGTCCATTTCCGGCTGTTGCATCCACCACCTGATGGCCTGGTGACAGGTGCGTCGCCATCCACTGATGCGCAATCGTGGTGAGGGGCGGAAGTCCCATAGTCAAACAAGCAAGACGATTGGCACACGCATCCAGATTTATTCAGACGGCTCTACTTCGACGACCTGACCGTTGGGCAGAATGCGCTCATTCGGACCGGGGCGCACGGTCGGGAAGTCGCTCAGGCGCTGGTCGGGGTTGCGGTCTTTGGGCACGTAGTGCACATGGTCGCCGTGGGGCACCTCCATGTAGGGCTGCCCGGGAAAGGGATTGATCATTTCGTAGAGCACAAACCCGAAGAACAGGGCCGCAATGCCAAGCACGATCCAGCGGCGCAGTGACCACGACGTGCTGGTTTCAGAGGACTCGGAAGGCGGAGACGAAGCCGAGGTAGCCATGGGGAGAATCAACGCAAGGCACGATAGAAATAACAGAGCACCAGCGTATGTTACCTCTGGTGGGAGGTAGCGTTTCT
>CAJXLX010000020.1 GCA_913056335.1 uncultured Rhodothermaceae bacterium | reverse complement strand
GCGCGGTACTCCCGTACAAGTTCTTGTTTGTGGCCATGAATTTCGTGGGGGCCATCACAGCGCTCACCACCATCTGGACGATTGGCGACATTGCGCTGGGGCTGGTCGTCGTGCCCAACCTGATCGCGCTCATTGCGCTCTCGGGCAAGCTGAAAGAGCTCACGAACAGCTACTTCGACCGCAAGCCCTGGGAAAATGGCGGGGATAGCTTCGTTAACGTGACCGATGAAGACGACCGATAGGCGCTTTGCCCCCAGCCTCCTGCTGGCCGACGGTCCTCCGTCGGACGCGCACGGAGGAGGCTCTCGTGAGGGGATGCAGCAATGCCAATGTGATGTCAGAAGTCCGGCAGGGTTAACAGGCGAACGGGGGAACCTGTCCCGACCGCTGTCGGGACCGTTGGCCTCAGGAAAGGGCGGTGCATGATGGCGGCAATAGCCCGTAGCCGGAGACTGGAAGCGCCGCCCGGCGCGGACGTCTCCGGTGGAGCTGTGACACGACACGATCTGCTACCCGAGCCCCACGACAGGATGCCCTGTGCGTTGCTGCTTTCGCTTTCAGAATTGCCGTTGACTTCGCACTCACTTTAGATTTCCCTGATCTCCTATGGACGTCTTGGACATCGACATGCTCACCGTCGTCGACCATCCACTCCTGAAACGGGACCTGACGATCCTGCGCGACCGGACGACCGCGCACGGTCTGTTTCGCAAAACCGTGTCGGATGCCGCTGCGATTCTGGCCTACGAGACGCTGCGACGCATCCCCCTGGCCGAGGTGGATATCCAAACGCCGCTGGAGTCCACCACCGGCTACGCCATAGCCGAAGAGGTGATTGTGGTGCCCATCATGCGGGCCGGGCTTGGCATGGTCGACGGCTTTGTGCGGTTCGTGCCCGAGGCGCGCGTGGGGCACCTGGGCATGCAACGCGATGAAGACACGCACCAGCCGGTCGACTACTACGCTAACATTCCCGATAGCGTGGACCGCGCCCAGGTGTTCGTGGTCGACCCCATGCTGGCCACGGGCGGAAGCGCCATCTCGGCGATCACACGCCTCAAGGAAGAGGGGGCCGAGCGCTTCACGTTTGCGTGCCTGGTGGCCGCGCCCGAGGGCGTGCAGGCGCTGCACGAAGCCCATCCGAACGTGCGTATCGTAGCGGCCACGCTCGACCGCGAGCTCGACGACAACGCGTTCATCCGTCCCGGACTCGGCGACGCGGGCGACCGTATCTTTGGCACCCCCGCGTAGCCTTCGCATCCCCCTTGTTTGGTCTTTGTGCCTATGTTTGCCTCTACTCTGCGTACTCGGCTCGCGCTTCTTTTCGGACTGCTGCTCCTGGGTGGGGTCGGAATCAGTGCCCCGCCGCCTGCCTCCGCACAGTCGGTGGATGCCCCGCGCGTCGTCTTAAACGACATCGCATTCAGCGTTACCGTCAGCGATCCAGACCAGCAGCTTACGCCCGGCGCTCAGATTCAGGTGGGATCCGACACCGCTCTCCTCGAACCCGACGGCTCCACCTGGACCGCCGAGGGCCTGGTCGTGGAGGCAACCGGTGCCTACACCGTCGAGCTCGTGCAGGGCGGCGCCACGCTGGCTGAGGCGCAGACGCGCGCGCTTCCCGGCTTCGTTTCGCTACTCCCACCGCTCCTGGCCATTGGTATGGCGCTCGCCTTTAAGCGCGTGATTCCGGCGCTCTTTCTGGGCATCTGGGTGGGCGCATGGATGGCCGCGGGCGTCTCGCTTAGCGGACTCTTCGTGGGGCTCCTCGAATCGCTGGAGATCTACGTGGTAGGCGCGCTGGCTGACGAATCCCACGTGGCGATCATCTTGTTTTCGCTGATGATTGGCGGTATGGTGGGCATCATCTCCAAGAACGGCGGTACGTACGGCATTGTGGAGCGCCTGGTGGGGTGGGCCAACACGCCGCGTCGCGCCCAGCTCGCCACGGGCACGCTTGGCGTGGGCATGTTCTTCGACGACTACGCCAACACGCTCGTCGTGGGCAACACCATGCGTCCCGTCACCGACCGGCTGAAGGTCTCGCGCGAGAAGCTCGCGTACATTGTGGATTCGACGGCCGCGCCGGTAGCCTGTGTCGCGTTCGTAACCACCTGGATTGGCTACGAGGTGGGGCTCGTGGGCACTGCGGTCGAGGGCCTCGACGGGTTCAACCAGGGCGCGTACTCGATTTTCTTGAGTTCGCTCGCGTACAGCTTCTATCCGTGGTTGGCGCTCTACTTTGTGTTTGTGGTCGCCAACTCCAGCCGCGACTTTGGCCCGATGGCCCGCGCCGAAATCCGCGCCCGCACGACCGGGAAGGTCGTCAGCCCCGGAGCCAACCTCGATAAGGCCGCCGAGGAGGACAACGACGAGATGCGCCCGAAAGACGACATCCCGCTGCGGGCCTACAACGCCGTGCTCCCCATTCTTGTGCTTGTTGGCACCGTGTTGGCCGGGCTGTACTGGACGGGCGTTGATGCTACGGGCAGCGATGCGTCGCTCCGCGAGATTATTGGGGCCGCCGACTCCTACACGTCTCTGATCTGGGGCTCGCTGCTGGGCGTGCTGGCCGCCGGGGCTCTTTCCATAGGCCAGCGCCTGCTCTCGCTCGAAGAGACGGTGGAGGCGTGGTACAGCGGACTCAAGTCGATGCTGTTTGCCATGATCATCTTGGTGCTCGCCTGGGCGCTCTCCGACATTACCGGCGTGCTGCACACCGCCGACTATCTCGTGTCGGTGCTGGGCACTACGCTTCACCCTGGCGTCGTACCCGCCATCATCTTCGTGCTGGCCGCCGCCACCGCGTTTGCCACAGGCTCCAGCTGGGGCACCATGGGCATTCTGATGCCGCTGGTCGTGCCGCTCGTGTGGGCGGTACTGCAGGCCAACAACATGGCCGATCCGTCGAACTACCACATTATGTACTCGGCCGTGTCGTGCGTGCTGGCGGGGTCGGTGTGGGGCGACCACTGCTCGCCGATCTCGGATACCACCATCCTCTCATCGATGGCATCGGGCTGCGACCACATCGACCATGTACGCACACAGCTTCCGTATGCGATGAGCGTGGGCGTGGTCGCCCTGCTCGTGGGCACCCTGCCCGCTGGATTTGGCTTTCCGTGGTGGCTCTCGCTGCTCATCGGCGCCGGACTGCTTTCGGGGGCGCTGCGCCTCTTCGGCACGCCTGTCGACGCACGGGTTGAGGCCCGAAAGGAGGCAGCCGGTACACCTTCGCCTGATACCACCGCGCAGACGGCCGAGTCGCCGGTGTCCTCGAAATAGGCTGCTCAAGACAGGCTGCGCTCTACAGGGAGCGTGTACCTACGGCCGCACTGTATCTCACTGTATCTCACGCCACCACGTAGCTCTCACCCTCCACGCCAAGCGTCGTTTCTGGAAAGACATCGCAAGCGGCTGCCAGCGGCTCCTGTTTGGGTCCGGGCGGGAGGTGCACAAGCACAAGCCGAGCAACACCCGCCGCTCGGGCAACGTCAGCCGCCTCCACCATGCTGCTGTGGCCCGGCCCCGCGCCATTAGCTTCGTGGATGAGCAGATCGCCCCCCTCAGCCAGGTCGACCACCGCATCACACGGTGCCGTATCGCACGAGTACGCGACGACCGCGCCGCTCTCGTGCGCGGCGCGCAGACCGAACGTGGGCGTATCGCCGTGGCTCACCGGCGCACTGGTGATGTGCCAGGGCGCGTCCGTCCACACCGTAGCGCCGGGCTGTTGCTCCACTTCATACGCGATGAGTTCGGGCATGCCCTCCCACTCGGCAGTGACGGGCGCAAAGGCCTCCATGCAACGCGTGGCCTGGTCGAGCGTCTCGGCATAGCCGCACACCGGCAGGTCGCCCTCATGCTCAGAAAGCCAGAGCTTTTCCATAAGCAGCGGCAGCCCGCTGATGTGGTCGGGGTGACGGTGCGTAAGGATGAGCCCGGCTATGTCACGCAAGCGCCCTCCCACGGACTGCCAGCGCTGCAGGGCATCGCCGCCGCAGTCCACCAGGAGCGAAGAGCGGGGGTGGGCGTCATCGGAGAACGCAAGCATCGTCGTGGTGCGATGCGGGTCGCTAATCGAGGCGCCCGTTCCAAGCAGATGGACGTATGCAGACATGGAGGATGGTTTCTGTAATGCAACAAGCACGAGCAGCGCAGATTGGGGACGGCTGGGGCATCACCACGAACGTCCCCCGGCATAGATCCTCGATCTTTGGGATTACCGATGTGCATTACCGACAGGACATACGCCGTTGCGGCACACACACGATCTCGTCGCGGGGCACCGCGGGAATGGTCTTCGGAGCCAACGCTACGTGATAGAGAAAACGTACCAGTGGCCGGAGACTGGGAGCGTCCCGGTAAGGAGCCAACGGGGGACCGTTGGCTTCAGCGGAAACAGAAAAATGCGACTGGGTCCAACGGTTCTCCGTTGAACCTAACACGCCGTGGCCCAACGCTACCGGTTTCGCTGGATGGTGTAGGCGGTGAGGCCCATGAGCGCATTGCGGGCGTCAGATTCAGGGAACGAAGCGGCCATCTCGTATGCTTCCTCAGCAAATGCACGCATACGGTCTTGCGCGTACGTGATGCCGCCGTGCTCGCGCGCAAACGCTGCAATCGCCTTCATATCGGCCGCCGATTTCTCATCGGTCCGAACCCGCTTCATGACCTGTTTCTTATCGGATTTGGAAGCCTGCTGCAATGCATGAATGAGCGGCAGCGTCATCTTCTTTTCTTGCATGTCGATGCCTACGGGCTTGCCCGCATCCACCGCCCCGAAATCAAACAGGTCGTCGCGGATCTGAAACGCAAGCCCGAGTTTTTCGCCGTAGGTGCGCATCCGGTCGACCATGGTGTCGTCATCGGTAGCGCTAAGGGCGCCGGCGGCGGTACAGGCGGAGATCAGCGAGGCCGTTTTGTCAGAGATGATGCGGAAGTACGTCTCTTCGTCGATGTCGAGGAAGCGTGCCTTTTCGATCTGTAGGAGCTCGCCCTCGCTCATGCGGCGCACCGCATCCGAGAGCGCATGCAGCACGGTGTAGTCCTTGTGGTCGAGCGAGAGCAGGAGACCGCGGCTGAGCAAGAAATCGCCCATAAGCACGGCGATTTTGTTCTTCCACAGGGCATTGATGGAGAACATGCCGCGGCGCGTGTCGGCGTCGTCGACCACATCGTCGTGCACGAGCGTAGCCGTGTGCAGCAGCTCCACGAGCGCCGCCGCGCGGTAGCTCATTTCGGTGACCTCGCCACAGACCTTGGCCGCCAGCAACACCAGCAGCGGACGCACGCGCTTGCCCTTCTGCTTGAGCACGTACTGCGTGATCTTGTCGAGCAGGAAGTGGTCGGCGCGCATGGCCTCCCGAAAGTACGGGCGGAACGCATCAAGCTCCTCGGACACCGGCGCCCGGATCGTGTCGAGCGTCGTAGGCAGCGATGGTTCGGCAGACCGCTCATTGGCAGACCGCTCGTCGGCGCGGTTCGACGTAAAGACTGAGGCGTCTTCCATTGCGGTTTTCAGAAATCATTGAAAGGTTGGGGATCCGTTACGCCGCGTCCGCGCGAAAAGTTTACGGCGTGGCGCTTCTCCCTGGGGTTTGGATGTACAGTCTGCGTTACGTGTGGAACGCGTCGTGTCAAGGTTGCGCAAAATTGAAGGAGCGGGCACGAGGCCCCACGAAAAGAGTGAGCGACCGTTCAGCGGGCCGTGCCTGTGGGCTGCCGATGCGTGTTGGCGCGATGCCGATGTTTGGCCTCCCCAAACAAAAAAACCCCTGACGAGGCACAAAGCCTGTCAGGGGTTGGTTGCCTGCCCGGGAGGATTCGAACCCCCGACCTGCGCATCCGTAGTGCGCCGCTCTGTCCATCTGAGCTACGGGCAGATGTGTGTGCCGGGCCGTGCCTGGCCCGTTGCGCACCCATACACGCGCCCAAAAATGGAATGATCCGTCATTGGGCATCCTCACAAACTGTTCAAGCAAGCCCGCTATGCCGCATCAGAAACGACCGGCGACGATGCTGGCTCCGTAAATGGCGTGCAGTGAAAGAAGTGGTTGGTAGGACCGTGCCCGCTCCCCAACGGCAGCGCCTGCTCAATGGCTTTTGTGACGTACGCCTTGGCCTGACGCACCGCTGCGGGCAGCGCGCGCCCGTGCGCTACGTGGGCGGCAATGGCCGAGGCGTAGGTGCAGCCGGTGCCGTGGGTGTGCGGCGTGTCGATACGCGGGGCTCGCACGGCGTGGAACGTGGTGCCGTCGTACAGCACGTCGACTGCATCATCGGTAGCGGCCAGGTGCCCGCCTTTTATGAGCACGGCGGCAGGGCCCATGTCAAAGAGCGTTCGCGCGGCATCGCGCATGTCGGCCTCGGTGCGTACGGTAGCGTCGAGCAGGTGCCCGGCTTCGTGCAGGTTCGGCGTAATGACCGTGGCCAGCGGCAGCAGTCGGTTGCGCAACGTCGCCACTGCCTCGGGGGCCAGCAGTTCGTATCCGCTCTTCGAAATCATCACCGGGTCGACCACAAGCGGATATGCGTCGCGCTGCTCCAGTTCGTCGACTACGCGCTCAATAATGTCGGCCGTGGCCAGCATGCCGGTTTTGATCGCCGCCACTGGAAAGTCGCTTAGCACCGCCTCCATCTGGGCCGAAATGAGGTCGAGCGCGACGGGCTGCGCTTCGGTAACCGCTTCGGTGTTCTGCGCGGTAATCGCGGTGATGATGCTGGTCCCAAAGACGCCGTTGGCCTCCATCGATTTGAGGTCGGCCTGGATGCCGGCGCCACCGCCCGAGTCGCTTCCGGCAATCGTACAGGCTACAGGTTTCGGTGTTGTAGTTGGCATAGGGGGAGGCAAAGTGGGTTGGGGGTCAACGGGGGATGCTGCAAGCGTACAGGCATGCTATTTCTTGGAAATACGCAGCGGACGCGTGGTTCTGTGCGTTCTGTAGAAGGCGGTACGCAGCGCATCTGGTTTTTCGCTATGCGGCCTCACTCCATGCCTGTAGATACGCCTGTGCTGCCAGGGCCGGATCGTCAGCATGCACAATTCCTGAGAGCACGGCAATTCCTGCGGCTCCGGCCCGGCGACACGAGGCCACGCGCTCGGGCGTAAGTCCGCCCAGCGCCAGTACCGGCACGCCGGCCTGCCTACCAAACCGGCGCAGCGCATCCCCCCCCGTGCCCGGATGGCCGGGCTTGCTCGATGTGGGGAAGATCGGACTGTACGTTACGTAGTCTACTACGCGCCGGCGAACCGGGGGCAGTTCGAGCATGTGATGCGCCGAATAGCCAAGCGGGCGCGGAATGGGCGCCGCAATCGCCTCAGGGCGCGGACCGCGCCAGCCGGTGTGGAGTCCGGCCCCCAGCATACGGGCAGTGCGCAGCCGCGTGTTTACGGTTAGCGTGACGGCGGGATGGACCGATCGTACGCGTGCGGCGAGCGCTTCAGCTTTGCGATGAAACCGCTCCGGCGCGGCTTCGTGGTCACGCAGATGCACCCACCGGACTCCCGCCTTCACCGCCGCCAGCACCGCCTCAGTCACGGGCTGCGTCGCAAATCCGTTCGCGATGAGCGCAATGGGCGGATCCGGCAATGCCGTCTGTGTAGCGCGCAGGGCCGCGGGTGTGCTCTTCTGCATAGGTAGGACGTAGCCACATTACAATTGCGTATCTTGTTGGCGTCCAGCTGCTTGGCTTGTCAGCTACGATGACACCTGCCGGGCGGGATGCGAGGGATCGGGGGCGTCGACGCCGCGTGTGGCGGGATCGCCTTCGGTGCGGAGCGTGCGGCTCCACCAGGCCAGCCCGCCCCCCACCACGAGTCCGAGCACCAGGCTCATGGCTGCATTCATGAAAGCGATGCGCCACTGCGTGTTGGCCACCTCGGTAATTACGACTTCTTGCGCGGCCCCGGGGCGCACGCGTACATCAATGGTTTCGCGGTCTTCCGCTACGCCAATGAGCGTGTGCGGCAGCGACATGCGCTCGCGTACGATGACCGTGCCATCGTCCATCGGGATGCGCAAGCTCACGTAGTCATACTTAATCTCAGCACGCCCCGACGAAAAGAAATCCGTGATCTCGGCCTCGGCAGGCGTCCCCTGTTGAAGCGTCTCGCGCAGCGCCAGGCCGGTCCACACCTGATGGGCCGAGAGCCCCACCAGCAGAACCGGGATGATCCATGCAGCACGCGTCAGCCAGCGCGTCACGGTTGAGGAGCCCGAAGAAGTAGCCATGGGGAGCAATCGGTTGGAAGGGATAACAGCACAGGTACAACACATTTATCTGTACGCATTCAACTGCAGCGGGATGCGCCGGCCTATGTACCTCGGTGCAAAGCATCAGTCAAGATACCGGGCGTGGAATCGCTCCGTCGTACACGTCCGGTAGCGGACTGCGGGAATACACCTTACGAAGAAGCAAACTGCCTTCTCGTCGTGTAGCACCACAGGGATGACCTTCTGGCCCTGCTAACCCGCACAAACTCAAGCCGTTGATGAACATACCTGTCTCCCGAGAACCTTCGGAGGCAGAGCCTCCGGGTTGCAGCGTCACGAGGCAGAGCCTCGCGACGAGCCGGAAAAGGGAAAACCGAATAGGAAGGGCTGCCCAATACCCAACCAAACGGAAACAACCTCGTCGGACGGCACCACAGGGATGACCTTCCAGCCCTTCTGACGAGCGAGAAGGAGGCAAAGACGAACAGGAAGAGCTGCTCAGGCCAAAGAAAACAACCTCGTCGCATGGCACCAGAGGCACACCTCCCTTCGGACTTCTCGGCCTTTCCCCTCGCGCGCGACGACGGACTGTCGGACATGTGGGGGATCGGGTTTTCTTGTCAGGGACCGAGCATAGCAGACGTCTCCAGCAGCAGTGGTGGAGCCGAACGGGGGGACCGTTCGGCTCAGTCAACACTTTTTTCAAGAGGGCTACCACTTAAAGGCATGTCCCCCTCCTCGATCGCAAAAGGGCCTCGCCGAGGTCATGACAGGAAGAGATAGGGCTTCCAGGTGTCGTCAAGGTTGCCTACGAAATCGCGGATGAACATGACGTAGCTGGGGCGAAAGGGCTCGCGGTTGAGCTCCATGCCCGCCTCTTCGGGCGTCATGTCGCCTTTGCGGTTGTTGCAGGTCACACAGGCAGCAACGAGGTTCTCCCACGTGTCGCGTCCGCCCCGCGATTTGGGACGGATGTGGTCGATGGTGAGCCGGTCGCGCGATCCGCAGTACTGGCAGGTATGATGGTCGCGCTTGAGTACGTTTTTGCGCGAGAGCATCACTTTTTTGTACGGGATGCGTGCATACGCCTTGAGGCGTACGATGCTGGGATATGGCATCCGCGTGCTGGGCGAGCGTACAGCTTTCCCATCCACCGACTCAACCAGATGCACTTTTTGCAGGTGCATGAGCACGACGGCGCGCTGCACGCTGCATACCGTGAGTGCGCTGTAATCTTGGTTCAGAACGAGTACGTGTCCATTCATCACACGCAGCCCCCCACTCCGCTACGGAGTGCATTCGTGGAGGCAAAAGCATACAAACGATGCATTGGAATACTGAAGAGGTCAGCCCTCGCCGATCGGTCGGCATCTTGTGTGGATGTACGTGGCGTGCGTGGCATGTACACACGCTGTTACGTATTATGAGCGTTCACGCTTTGTTTCCCAAATCGCGCTCTACGCGCAGCTATCGCCGAAAAACAAATGATTACGTTGCATCGGTCGGGGGCGTGGCGGCACGCCGCTACGCCGTTTTCGTCTGCTGCTTCTGGGCGATAGGAGCATGCAGGCAGGCATTCGGAATCGCAAAGGCGTCGACCAGGGGCTCGGCCATCGGACGCACCTCTTTGCAGAGCGCGTTGACCTCGTGCCGGATGGCTTTGGCCTTGCTGCCTTCAATGTAGTTCTGCTCTAAGAACCAGCCGCGGTCCGACTCAATCGCTTCCAGTGCAAAGAGTGTGCATAGCGTGCGCAGTACGCCGTGCAGATCATCGTCTTCGGTGTCTTGAATGGAGGCGTGAAAGTGGTCGAACACCAGCTGCTCCGATTTGGCTTTGGCGAGCGTGACCAGGTGGTCTTGCACCTCGATGAACGCGTCGTAGGTGTCCATGCCGTCGTCAATACGCTTTTTGAGACGGCGTGCTGCCGACTGCAGGAGCGCTTCGCTGCGGTAGCGGAAGGCGTTCGCATGGAACTCGGGGTCGCGCAGGTGCTCTGAATCGGTGTTGCGGCGGATGAGCGGGTTTTTCTCTTTCAGACGCGTGCCCAGGTCCGATGCCACAAACTGCACCATGTTGAACACATTCATATCCCGAAACTCGCGCTGAAAGTCTGACAGCAAGCCCTTCGCTACCTGCAGCAAGAGCACGGTGTTGTCGCCCTCGAACGTGGTGTAGACATCGGTGTCGGCTTTGAGGGCGGCGATGCGGTTTTCCGCGAGATATCCCTGTCCGCCACAGGCTTCGCGCGCCGTTTGCAGCACATCGGTGGTATGCCACGTGCTGTAGGCTTTCAGCGCGTTGGCCTCGGCCTCAATGTCTTCGAGCGAATCGTTGGGACCGCGCGCGGCGAACTCTTGCGTGAGATGCGCCAGGGCGGCATGGATGGCGTAGGTTTTCGCCAGACGTGGCAGGAGCCGTCGCTGGTGCGTGCGGTAGTCCAGGATCGGCACCTCGGGCTCATCTTGCGGACCAAACTGCCGCCGCCGGTTGCCGTAGCGCACCGCAATGGTTAGTCCTGACTTCGCGGCGCTGCAGGCCGACCGTGCCACGCTGATGCGCCCGCCCACGAGCGTGCTCAGCATCGTAAAGAAGCGGCGCCCGGCGCTGGGAATGTCGCTCTCGTACGTACCATCGGCGTGCACATCGGCATAGCGGTTGAGCAGGTTCTCGCGGGGGATGCGTACGTGATCGAACCACAGGCGCCCATTGTCAACCCCGTTGAGCCCCATCTTCCGTCCGCAGTCTTCAATGCGCACCCGCGGCTTGGGCGTGCCTTCTTCATTACGAATGGGCACGACAAAGGCATGCACGCCGTAGTCCTCGCCATCGGTATGCAACTGCGCAAACACCGTGGCTACACGTCCATGCGCAGCCGCATTGCCGATCCACTCCTTCCGCGCCCCGTTGTGCGGCGTGTTGATGACGAATTCCTCGGTCTCGGCATCGTAATGAGCCGTCGTCTCCAGATCGCGCACATTGGAGCCGTGGCCGAGTTCGCTCATCGCAAAGCAGCCCGGCAGCTCCATCGTGCCGATGTCTTTTAGGTACTTCTCGTGATGGCGCGTGCTGCCCAGTTGGTGTACACTACCGCCAAACAGCCCGAACTGCACCCCAAACTTGATGACGAGGCTCAGGTCGTGGTACGACAGCGTCTCAAATGCCGCAATGAACTTTGCAATATCGCCCGTGCCGCCATGTTCTTCCGGAAACGCCAGCGCGCCCAGTCCTTGCTCAGCGAGGAGGCGGCACCAGTAGAGCACCCGCTCGCGCTTGGCCTCGGTGCCGAGCGCAGGGTCGTACTGGAAGACAGGGTCGGTGAGCAACGCGCGGATCTGGTCCCGCAATTCGGCGTGCTCGCCATCGAGGTAAGCCTGCAGCTGCTCCACCTGGCACGGGATGCCGCAGGGCACCTCCTCGCTGGGAGCAGGACGCTCGCCGCGCAGCTCGTCGACGATCTCGTCGCCTGCAATGCCGAGGGCCGCCTCCACCTCATGGAGCGCCTGCTGTGCCTCGTTGGGCATGCCCGGAGCGCCATCGCCTCCGAGCGACGCCATTTCGGCGCCGAGTGCCGCCAGCGAGGTGCGTCCGGTCATGGGAAGGCTCGTTGCTGCCTTCTGCAGCCGTCGCCGCCAGCGTTGATACTCGGTGGGCGTGGGCGGATGATCGGGATCGAGCCAGCGCTGCACCGCGTCGCGATGCTCAGGATCCATCCAGTCGAAAGCGTGCAACCGCTTCCGAAGCGTTTCATGCTCGGTGGGCGTAATGGCGCCGTCGGCCCAGGCCACGTAGAGCAAGGGCAGCACCGCCAGCACATCGGCGGGGTAGTCGGCAGCGTTGGGGGCGGTCTCAGTTGATGTTGGCATGGGAAGCAGGGGGTTGGGCTTATACAGCGCGCATGGTTTCGGAGAAGGCATGCACCGCGTCGATGAAGACGCCCGCGTGGTCGGGGTCATGGTCGGGGTGCATGCCGTGGCCTAAGTTGGCAATGTGATGCTGCGGACCAAAGGCGGCCAGCATGTGCTGCACCTGGCGCCGGATGTCCTCGGGGGCGCTGTAGAGCGCACACGGATCCAGGTTGCCTTGAAGCACAATGTCGGTGTTCGTCTCAGCACGAATCGTTTCAGGACTCATCGTCCAGTCCAGGCTCAGCGCGTCGTATCCCGCGGCTGCCAGCGCCGGTTGGGCGTACGGCGCGCCCTTCGCAAATGCGATGCACGGCACGCTGGGGTGCGCCTCTTTGACCGTTTGCACAATGGATTCGAGGTACGGAATGCCGAACGTTCGGTACAGGCTGGGCCCCAAAAGGCCCGCCCACGAATCAAACACCTGAAGCGCCTGGGCCCCGGCATCCACCTGCTTGATAAGATATTGCCCAATGAGCGTGGCCAGCGTGTTCAGCAGTTCATGGCTGGCTTCGGGATGCTGGTAGAGCCACCGCCGTGCGTTCCGGTACGACTTGCTGCCGCCGCCTTCAATCATGTAGGCCATGAGCGTCCACGGCGCGCCAGCAAACCCGATAAGCGGCACGCGTCCGTTGAGTTCATGGCGCGTGTGGGTGAGCGCGTCGTACACCGGCTGCAAGACCTCGTTGGCCGCGCGGTCGGTCACGCGCTCCAGGTCGGCGGGGGTGTCGAGCGGATGCGGGAAGTGCGGCCCCTTGCCCGACACCATCTGCACCTCCAGCCCCAGCGCCTGCGGAATGACGAGGATGTCGGAGAAGATGATCGCCGCATCCAGCGGAAACCGGTCGATGGGTTGCAGGGTGACCTCCGCGGCCAGTTCGGGCGTGTTGACCACTTCAAAGAACGGATGATCGGCGCGCACGGCCTGATACTCAGGCAGATAGCGCCCGGCCTGGCGCATCATCCACACAGGCGTGCGCTCGGTGGCGTCGCCACGGGCTACACGCAGGAACAGATCGTTTTGGAGGGGCGGAAAATCGGCCATAAAGGCGGTGGATACAAGAGGTTATGGATGTACGATAAGCGGTGTGCGGCACAAGAATCGAGACGATCTCCTGTGCGGCCTGTGCTTACGCATCAGGGTAGAGCGTGGTCTGCAAGAAGTCGAGCGTGCGGGTCCAGGCATCGGTGGCCGCCTCGGGGACGTAATTGTTGCCTGTCGGGTTGGCGAAGGCGTGGCCCGCCCCTTCGTAGATACGGATGTCGGCGTTGACCCCGCCATCCCGGAGCTGGTCGGCGAACGCTTCCACGTTTTCGGTGGGGATGCTGCCGTCATCGCCTCCAAAGATGCCAAGCACGGGCATCTCAAGCGCGGCCACGGCATCGGCCGAGGCGTCGCCTACGTTGCCGTAGTAGATGACCGTGCCGTCCCACCCACTCGGGGCGTTGAGTGCCGCCTGCAGCGACCAGTAGCCGCCAAAGCACCAGCCCATCACGCCGATCTGCGGCGCGCCTTGTTCCTCAACCATGAACGTGCGCGCCGATTCGAGATGACGGCTCAGCACTTCGCCGCGCCCCATGGCGTCTTCCATGAGCGAGGACGCGCCGTCGGGTGTGTCGGCCACGTCGCCCTCGTACAGGTCGACCGCGAGCACCTGATAGCCTTCAGCCGCCAGGCGATCGGCCATCGCGCGAATGTTGTCGTTCAGGCCCCACCACTCATGAATGAGCACCACGCCGGGTAGCGGTGCATCGGCGGACAGCCCACGGGCGCTGCGGAGCGAGTCGGCGGCCTCGGGAGCTGCATAATAGCCGGTCCATGCAGTGCCGTCGTCGCTGGTGCCGTAGGGTACGGTTTCGGTGGTCACCGGCCCCGCAGGGGGCTGCACCAGCGGCGACGCATCCGACGTGTCGGCGGCGTGCGCCTCAGCCATCGCATCCACATAAGACAGCGAGGCGGACGTGGCGGTGGTGTCGGCATCAGGAGACGCGTCGGAATCGGACGACTGGTCGCATCCAACGGCCATTGGAAGCAGAAGCACCGCCGCCATGAGCGGAAACCAGCGGGTAGCGAACGTGGATTGTTTGGGAGTCATGACGAGCGGTTTGGTAGATAAGCAGAGCGACATGTACACATCGGTATCGCCTAAAAAGACCGAAGCCATGCGGCGTTCCTCTGAAGTCCTTCGGGCACGGAACCGTTACGCCTGCGGTCCAATATCGGGCGGTGATGCATGCTGGCCCTTTTTGTCACACGCTTCCTTTTTCCGCTCCGCTCCTCGTACTGCGCTGATGGCTGCCGACGCTGCGTTTTCGTTTCGTGCTGAACTGGGGCGCAAGGCCCTTCATTTGCTGGCCCTGGGCATTCCGCTGAGCATGGCCTGGATCGGAGCGCCACTGGCGGTGTGGATCGTAACGGCAGCGGCCCTCGTTGGCGTAACTGGCGATGTGCTGCGTGCGGTCTGGCCCCGGTTCCGCGCCCTCATTCGCACGATATTCGGTGGATTGATGCGTCCGTCGGAGTGGTCGGATGCCGAAGGACGCATCACACTCAACGGTGCAACGTGTGTGCTCGTGGCGTGTGCGCTGGCCGGATGGCTGTTTCCGCTGGCGGTGGCAGTGCCTGCACTCTGCGCCGCGCTCCTTGCCGACGCCGCTGCGGCCATTGTAGGACGCCGTCTGGGCCGCCACCCATGGGGCGATCATGGACGCACTGCCGAGGGCTCTGCGGCGTTTGTGGTTATGGCGGCTGTTGTGCTGGCCGGGGCAGGGCTTCCGCTCGTTGCATTGGGCACGGCGGCCCTGGTAGGTGCAGTGCTGGAGGCCCTGCCCCTCTCGCTCAATGACAACATCGCCGTGCCGCTGGGCATGGGCACAGTGCTTGCTGTGCTTGGGTAGCCGTTCTACACAGGCAACTTTGCGATGCCGCCTGTTGTTGGCTTCATGTCCGTTTTTCTCCGCCTGACGCGATGTGCGCCTTATGCCTACATTTCCTGCCTCGGCGTTCCACCGCCTCACCGGACTGCAGTCGCTTCCGCAGCCCGATGTCATTCCCACCCGCCTGCCGGTCGTCATGATGCACGGATTCGGCATTGGCGGGTCGCTGCGGCGCGGCGGGCACCTGCACGAGCAGGCCATGTATTTGCGGATGCGCGGGGTGCGCGCCTACGCCCCCAACGTGTCGCCTTATAACACCGTACGAGCCCGCTCCCAGACATGGAAGCGGCACATCGAGCATGTGCTCCACGAAACCGGAGCCGAGGCCATCACCATTATTGCCCACTCCATGGGCGGACTCGACGCGCGCTTTCTCATCAGCCAGATGGGACTGCACGATCGCATTGCAGCGCTGGTTACGGTGGCTACACCGCACCGGGGATCTGAACTCGCGAATTTGGTCCTCAAGCAGCCCGATTCGGTGCGCTCGTGGATGGCCGATGTGGCCGACTGGCTGGGCACGCATATCATCGAAAACGGATCGGCCAACTCGCTGCAGACCGTGCGCGAGCTTACGCCTTCGTTCATGCAGCACAGCTTCAACCCGAACGTGCCCGATCACCCCAATGTGCGCTACTGGTCGTACGCCGGACAGGCGGGGCGCGATACCGAGGTCCCGCTCACCCCGCTCCTCCGCTATTTTAACGCGTACCTGTACCAGCGCGAGGGCTGCAACGACGGCTTCGTGTCGGTGGATAGCGCCAAGTGGGGCGCCTTCAAGGGCGTGCTGGATGCCGATCACATCCGCCAAGTGGGCATGGATGCCGGATTCGGCGGCGCGGACTTCGATGCGAATGCGTTCTATGCGGCTGTCGCACAGGACTTAGCCAACGAAGGGTTGTAGGGACGCGATGGGATGTGCCCGCCAGGTTGGTACGCAGCGTATCACATAGCCTCTCCCGTACGTGTCATGCTGAACAAAGGAAAGCATCTCAATGCCTACCGCTTGGAAGCGATGCCACCAGGCGTGCATGGCCGCCGCTACCTCAGCACCTACCTGGGTTCAACGGTCCCCCGTTGGACCCAGGATCAATACAATCAAATGCGTAGGGACACGGCGCGCCGTGTCCCTACTACAATGACGCGACGAGACGACAATGCCACAACGCGCCCATCTTCGCGAGCATCGCTACGGCGCATTCGCCCCGATATTGCCCTGCCCGAGCGCGGTCTCCAGCGCTGTATTGCTCCAGGAGACGCGTACGTGTCCATCAAACGCGATAAGCTCCTCGAACGGACGTGGCACCACCGCCCAGCTGGAGCGCGCGCCTTCGGGATGGCCGTCGAGCGCCCCCAGATAAAACGCAATGCCTCCGCCCTCCGAAGCCGTGTTCTGGCGCAGATGCACCGGGTGTGCCTGATTCGTGACGGGCGCGTCGGCAGCGCGGCGGACTTCCACGAGCGTCGTGGTGGGCGTCAGCGCCTCGAACCGAATCGTGCCGCCGATGCCGCTGGGCGCTTCGGGGCGGCTGTTGGGCACGGGGGCAAGCGGATACGTGACCGTTTCGGGTGTGGCGGCGCGCTCCAGTTGAAACAGCGTTGGTTGCGCGCTGGCGTTGGCCCCGATATCACCCCGCGCCAGCACTGTATCGAGCGGCATCACCTGCTCGTGGATGGTGACATGCGCATCCAGCAGGCGAAGCGAGTCGAGCGGACGCGGCCACAGGTGCACGCTGCGCCCAGCCCGTCGCGCCGCGTTGTCGATGGCCCCCAGCCCTTGTAGAATGAGCCCGGTGGTGTCGGCGCTGTTGGCGCGGATGTGCACCGGGTAGATCTGGGGCGTGTCGATCGTATCCTCCAGCGCCACGGTAACGAGCGTACGTGCCGAATCGAGCGACTGCATGAGCACCTCGGCGGTCACGTCGATGCTGTCGGGCACTGCCCCCTGGTTGGGTCCGGCATCCAGCGTGTAGCGCACCTGCTCGCGCAGTTCCGTCTGCGAACCGCCGTCTTCAATGGGCGCGAGCGTGCTGTCTGCGCATCCCGTCACCAGCATGCTACCGAGCACAAGCGCGCTGCATAGCATCCAAATGCTCGCCCAGGCACGTCGTGTTTGCATCCGCCAAAAATATGTTATTCAGTGGGATACGCCAGAACGTCTCACTCCGCAAAACCGGGCACCTGATCATTCAGGAACGGATTCTGCTTCCGTTCGCGCCCAATGGTCGTTACGGCGCCGTGGCCTGGATAGATGGTCATGTCGTCGCCGAGTGGCAGCAGCTTGGTGCGGATGGATGCCATGAGGTCGGCTTTCGAGGTCTGGGGCAGTCCCTGAATGCGTCCAATCGAATCCTGGAAGAGCACATCGCCCGTGAACGCGATGTCTTCGTCATCGGCCACCAGGCTCACGGAGTCGGGCGAGTGGCCGGGGGTGTGCAGGATACGAAAGCGCACGCCGCCCACCGTGAGCGTGTCGTTGGGCGTGAGCGGAATCGTGCTGCGCTTGGGGGGGTCGATGGTCACGCCAAACGCCTGCGCCTGCTGCACAGCCTGGTCGTAGAACGGCGTGCCACTCGGATGCAGGTAGAACGCCTGGTCGTAGGTGGATTCGAGGTGCGCGCAGCCCAGAATGTGGTCGATGTGCGCATGTGTCAAGATCAGATGCGTGACCGTCAGGTCGTGCTCGTCGATGTACGCATCGACCTGCTGCTGCTCATCATGGCTGGCGCACGAGGCATCGATGATGGCGGCGTCCCCATCTTGATGTGCCACGTACATGTTGGTCATGAAACCGTTGAACGTGAAGGACTGAATCGTCATAAGCCGGGGCATCTGGTGTAGGTTCAAATCAGGATACGGTACGAGCGACCTGCTTGCAGGATTCTTGTGCATCCAGCCCGCACGCCTGCTTGATCTGTACAGACGATCCTGAACCGGAATCGGGGCAAGCCGTAGAGATGGATCGCGATTTACTCTGTTTGTTGTGCTGTCTTTCGTCGCATGCGGCTCCACCGGCTCCACTGGATGATGCTTCGCAAGCTGCCCGGCCCGTTCTTTGGGTGGCTGGGCGTGCTCATGTTTCTGCTACTCATGCAGTTTCTGATTCGGTGGCTGCCCGAACTGGCCGGAAAGGACCTGCCGTTCCTTGTCATTGTGGAGCTGATTGCCTACAACCTGGCGTACATGGTCGTGCTGGCCGTGCCCATGTCTACGCTCCTGGCGGCGCTTATGGCGTTTGGGCAGCTGGTGGAGTCGAAGGCCTACACCGTCATGAAAAGCGCCGGCATCTCGTTTGGGCAGCTCGTATGGCCCGCGCTGATCGTGGGGCTCTTCGTGACGAGCTTCATGGTCTACTTTAACACGGTGATGCTGCCCGAATCCAACCACCGCGCCCGTATGCTGTGGAGCACCATTCGGATGCAGCAGCCGGGCTTTGAACTGCGGCCGGGCGTGTTCTACGAGGGCATCGAGGACTACAGCATTCTGGTGCGCGAGCGGCCCAAGGGCTCCAACCAGCTCAACGGCATCACCATCTACGATTACACGCGTGGGCGCCGCGAGCAGGCCGTCATCCGGGCTGCACACGGCACGCTCGAATCAGACTCGCTGGGCCGCGAGATTACGATGGTGCTTTACGATGGCGAGATGCATCGGCCCCTCACGCGCGATGCCAACAACACGCAAGAGCGCTACGAAAAGATGCGCTTCGACCGCCACACGCTCCGGCTCGACATCTCGGACTTCGGATTCCAGCGCTCCGATGAAGACGAACGCCGCACCCGCCGCACCGCACGCACCATGCGCATCGCGGGCTTGCAGCAGGCCGCTGACTCCATGCGCACTGAGATTGGCTTCGACCTACAAGAGATCCGCAACTCTCCGCATCACCCGTACCGTCCCGATGCGTCGGACGACCCGGTGGCGCCCTGGCCCCCACCCGACACGCTCGATACCGACGCCGCCTCGTTTCTGCTGCGCGACCTGCCCCCAGACCGCCAGCCGAGCCTGCTCGATGGCGCGCTGCAGCAGGCCCGCTCGCTGCAGTCGTCGCTCCGCAGCACGCGCCGCAGCGTGGAATGGAAGGGTGAGCGCGTGCGCACCTACCGCGTCGAGATCATGAAAAAATATTCGATTGCGGTAGCCTGCGTGGTGTTCATCTTCATTGGCGCTCCGCTCGGCCTCAGCATCCGGCGGGGCAGCCTGGGCGTCAGTGCCGCCTTTGCGATGGGCATCTTTCTGTTCTACTGGATTACGCTCGTGCAGGGCGAAAAGCTGGCCGACCGCGCGGTCATTCCGCCCTGGCTGGGCATGTGGATTGCCAACATCATCATGGTAACGGTCGGCTGCTGGCTTGTGGCGTACATCGTGCTCGACCTGCGCGCTACGCCCGCCCTGCGTACCCGGCTGTGGATGTGGCTTCGCTCCCTATGGTCAGATGCGCCTTCCGATGCGTCTTCTACATGAACCGTGAACGCACAGCCGCCCACCGGTCTTGGGTATCCTGGGGGATGCTGGGGCTGCTGCTGGTATGGACAGTCGGCCACTTGCTTCTGACGGGTTTGCGTCCGCTTTCAGGCACGTATGCGGAGGTCGAGGTCGCGCCTGGGGTGCGATATACGTCGTTTGTGCTCAACGACCGCGGCTATCCCGGCACGGGCCGCGCGCACATCGCCCGCATCGACCTGACGGCCCCCGGCGTAGAGCTGTTCATCACCCCGCCCGATGCGCGCACCGACAGCACCGCATGGTACCGGCTGCGCTACCCGTGGCAGGTGGCCTGGCAGCACGACCTGGATGTGGTCGTCAACGGCGCGCTGTTTCGTCCGCCGCGTCTTGGCTACTGGCCATTTGCCTGGGCGCAGGGCCACCACACCACGGTGTCCCACAGCACAGCCAGCCACATCAACCCGCAGAGCTACCTGCTCTGGCTCACCAACGACCGCGTGCCTCATCTAACCGACACACGCCCGGTCCCGCAAGATGTGCTCGACCGGGCCGCCTGGGGCATGGGCGGACTCGTACGCGAGCTCCGCAACGGCACCGTGCACCCGCGCACCCAGCGCAGCGGCACCATCGATAACTACACGATGGTTGCTGCCTGCGCCAAGACGCAGCAGCTGTGGCTGGCGGCGTTTCAGGACGTAGCGCTCGGCACCGCTGCTCAGATCTTAGCTGATCAGGGCGCCACCGACGGACTCATCCTCGACGGCGGGGGCTCCACCGCGTTTTACATGAGCCACGCCGCCCAGGGTGCTCCTGGCGGACTGCACCTGGGCGGCGGACGCCCCGTGGCCACGCACATTGGCGTGCGAGTGCGTACGGCAGAGCCGTAGGGCCACAGCGCGCCGCGTGCCTCCTCACCGCCGTCGGCGGCTGCCGTGCTTTTCAACGATAGTGTCGGCCTGCGCCTGAATGTGCGGCGTCTCACGTAGCGCCTCGATCTGATTGCGGGCGTAGTGGTACGCCTCCAGGTGATCGACAATGCGCTCGGGATAGTCGCGCCCCAGCACGCATCCGTACGCCTGCTGCTCGAAAGCCGACATCTGCCACGGTTCGTGCACGAGGGCGTTGTTCTCGATAGGTGCCAGTTCCGGCACCCAGCGGCGGATGAACACGGCCTCGGGATCGTGCTCGTGGCCCTGTTTTACCGGATTGTAAATGCGCAGCCGGTTGATGCCCGTCGTGCCCGATTGCATCTGCACCTGTGGGTAGTGGATGCCAGCCTCATAATCGGCCATCTGGCCCCCATACCACGGCGCAAACCGTCGCCAGTCGAGCCAGCAGTCGTAGGCGGCAAACGAGCAGAGCATCGCGCGCATCCGAAAGTTGAGCCAGCCCGTGTGGCGCAGGCAGCGCATGCAGGCATCCACCATGGGGAAGCCCGTCTGGCCGTGTTTCCACGCGTCGTACAGCGCCGGGTCGAAGTCGTCGGCGCGCAGCGCGTCGAAGGCCGGGATGTAGCTTTCGTGCTCGATGCGCGGGGCATCTTCCAGCTTCTGCATGAAGTGGCCGTGCCAGTGCAGCCGGCTGTCGAACGAGGAGAGCGACTTGCGCCATGTGGCTGCGCCTGGGAACGATGCGTCTTCAAGCTCCAACTGTCGCTCGCGCAGCGCGTGCACCGCCTGCCGGATGCTCGCCGTGCCGTATGCCAGATGCACCGACAGCCGCGAGCAGCTCCGTTCAGCACTAAGCGGACTCGACATGCTTGTGCGATACGGCTTGCCCCGCTGGTTTAGAAACGTATCGAGCAGTTGATGCGCGTGGGCCTCGCTCAAGGCCTGTACGGCAGTCGTGTTGGGCGCAAGACCCAGATCGGCGTGCGTGGGGAGCGGCCCTGGATCCAGATCGCCCGGTGCAGGCATGAGCATCTCGGGCGCGGGCACCGGCGATTGCTGCATATAGGCTGCCCACCGATCCGACCACGTGTCGCGGTCACGCAGCGGGCGCACCACGCCGCGGCACGGGTATTCGGTCAGGGGGATGCGCCGAGTCTGTGCCCAGGAGCGCACGCGGATGTCGCGGTCAAAAGTACGACGGTTGCCCGTTTCCTGATGCGCCCAGATGCGAAAGGAGCCAATCTGCCAGTAGAGCGCCTCAAACACGTCGGGCAGGCGTCCGCAGCGCACCACGAGCGGCTGCCCCAGCGCCGCCAGCGACCGACGGAGCGCATGCAGGCCCTGCGCGATGAGCGACCAGTGGCGCGGCGAAAAATCATCGCCCCCAGCGACCTCAGGCTCGGCTACGTACAGCGGCAGCACGGGTCCACGCGCGGCGGCTTCGGCCAGCGGACGGTGGTCGCGCACCCGCAGGTCGCGCTTGTACCAGACGAGTTGGATCATGAGTCAGGGGGCGAGGCGTGGGGGTGGGCACGGTGTGCTCAATTGGGATTAGAGACGCAGGATCGTCTGAGAAGCGCCCAACGGAGGGCCGTTGGGCGCAGCAGGGATGTTTGGTGGGAGGCCGTAGCCCGGTGCCGTTGGGCTCCTGTTTGTACAATATTGCTTCGCATCTCTATTCTCCTGACGCCGACGGTCCTCCGTCGGCATGGCGACGCAGAAGTCACTTGTATCGAACGCCATCCTGCACGCTCAGATTGAGCCCGCTCCACACCAAACCCCCTTTTGCAGGCCCAGGGCCGCTTACGAACGTGTCGAACTGCATCACATCGTCCAGCAAGGTGTCGAGAGCTTCACGTACGCGACATCTACGCTCCAATTTAAGCAAGCGGTTCGCGGAGACCGGATATATTACGGGTGTAACACGCTGTGCTCCGCATCCACAAAGCCCCGTGTGCATACCTTACGTGTGTTGGCCTCCTTTCACGTTCCAACCTGACTATGGCTTCTGAACGACTGACTTTTACGAACGACCGCGGCGATGAGCTTGCGGCGCGCCTGGAGCGTCCCGATGGCGAACCGACGGCGTATGCGCTGTTTGCGCACTGTTTTACGTGCTCGAAGGACCTGCGGGCGGCGCGCACGATCAGCAAGGCGCTGTGCGACCGCGGGTTTGCGGTGCTGCGCTTCGACTTTACCGGGCTGGGGGAGAGTGAAGGCGATTTTGCAGATACGAACTTCTCCTCGAACGCCCAAGACTTGGTGGCTGCGGCTGATTTTCTGGCCGATGCCTACGCGGCGCCCACGCTGCTGATTGGCCACTCGCTGGGTGGGGCAGCGGTGCTGCAGGCCGCGCACGATATGCCCTCGGTGCAGGCTATTGCCACCATTGGCGCGCCTGCGGAGCCAACGCACGTAACCCATCTGCTGAACGACGACATTGACACGATCAGGGCCGAGGGGCAGGCCTCGGTGACGCTGGCGGGGCGGTCGTTTACCATCAAGAAGCAGTTTCTGGACGATCTGGAGGCCCAGCACATGCGCGATACGATTCGCAATCTGGGGCGCCCGCTGCTGCTCTTTCACAGTCCGATCGATCAGACGGTTGGCGTGGAAAACGCGGCAGCGATCTACGAGGCGGCGAAGCACCCGAAGAGCTACGTTTCGCTCGACCAGGCCGACCACCTGCTCACCAACCCGGACGATGCAACGTACGTGGCGCATGTGCTGGCGGCGTGGGCGGTGCGCTATCTGGAGGCGACGTCGGTGGAGCCGCCGGCTGATGCGGACGTTCCCGAATCGGGCGTCACGGCCACCACTGGGTCCGACGGCTACCGCACCGAAATGCAGGCACGGCATCACAAGCTCATCGCTGATGAACCGGCTTCGGTGGGTGGGGACGACACCGGGCCCACGCCGTACGAATATCTGAGCGCGGGCCTGGCCGCCTGCACAACGATGACGCTGCAGATGTATGCCCGCCGTAAAGGGTGGCCGCTGGAGGAGGCGCATGTGGATGTGCAGCACAATAAGATCCACGCCGAGGACTGTGCGGACTGCGACACCAAGAATGGTAAGATCGATCGCTTTACGCGCACCGTGTCGGTGACGGGCGATCTTTCGGACGAGCAGCGCGATCGCTTGCTCGACATCGCCAACAAGTGCCCGGTGCACCGCACGCTGCACAGCGAGATTGATGTGGTAACGACGGTGGCGGAGAGGGCGTAGCAGGGCTGGCCTTGGCGCGGCGCGGGCAGGGCACACGGCATTCGATGTACCTGTAGGGACACGGCGCGCCGTGGTACGTGTTTAGCAACCTGTAGCCCGGGACTGGGAGCGTAGCGGACGTCCCGGGCAATTTTCAAGACCAGATTGACGGGGCAGAGCCCCTGAACAGCCTGCGTCGCACGGCGGAGGGGCCGAAGGTCATGCTTTTTGTGCCATGCGACGAGAAGGCAGTGGGTCGCTAAACAGATACGCGCCGTGTCTCTACGAGGTTATGGTCGTATGTTCACTTCAACGGTGGTTTCGTAGGCTGCACCTATGGCCCCGAATCGGCGGACCGAGGGCTGCCTCCCTGGTACACCGTCACAGTCACCGGCGCGCTTTGTCGGCGCGTACCGTCGACGGGGCGGGCGGAGAGCACCACGGTGTGGCGTCCCGGCGACAGCGTCCACGCGCCCTCCACGCGCTCGCCATTGACCGTCCACACCGGGTCGGTCCAGCCCGCCGGCGTGTGCCCACGCAGGTGCACCCGCTGATGCGCGGCCCGCAGCACCGGGTCGATGATAAATCGCGTGCCGGGCGTGGGGTAGGTGATTTCGGGACGGGCGGTGTCGGGTACCGGGGCTCCTTCGCGGGCGGGAGGCGGAAGCGACATGCTCTGCTCGCGCATCCAGTCGTGGTATTGGGGCGGATGCACCGTGTAACGCCGCTCTGCTACGTATTGCGCGGGGGTAAGGCTGGATGCACGTGTGTCGGTCCGCCGGTCGATGCGAACGCGCTGGTGGACCGTGCACGTGTCGCGTGGGGCGGTGCCGGGCTGGAAGCGCTCGGTGCGTGTGATGGGGCAGTGCGCGCCGGGTGTGCTCCCGCTAACGGGACAGATGGGCGCCTCTACCAGATCTGGATGCCCAGCAAACGCGCCGCCGGAGCCCAACATGCGCATCACGTCGTGGAAGAGCGGGCCCGCACCGCTTACGCCGCTCACGTTCTGCATGGGGCTGCCATCGAAGTTGCCCACCCACACCGCCACCGTGTGACGGGGCGTGTAGCCGACCGTCCAGTTGTCACGGTAGTCTTTCGAGGTGCCTGTTTTGACTGCCACGGGAAACGGAAGCTCCAGCGGCGTCTCGGCCCCAAACCCTGGCACGCGAGCTTCCGCATCCGACAGCACATCTGTAAGCTGCGCCGTGGTCGCGGAGGCAAGTCCAAGCGGCGATGGATCTGGCGGAGCATGATGCAGCGTATCGCCAGTGGCGGTGCGCGTCCAGGTGCGGGCGTGGGCGGTGGGACGGGTGCCGGCGCGTGCGAGTCCGGCATAGGCTTCCGCCAGGTCGAGCAGCCGTACCTCGCCATTGCCCAGCGCCAGTCCGACGCCGTAGTGCGCACCGGTACGGGTGAGCGTGTCGAATCCGGCCTGTCGCAGCGTAGCCAGCAGCGCAGGCGGACCGATTTCGCGGGCTACGCGCACGGCGGGTACGTTGTAGCTGGCGGCCAGCGCCTCACGCAGGGGCACCGGGCCATGGAACCGATCGTCGTAGTTCGAGGGCGTAAACGCCCCCCCGGCACCCGGCACGTGCAGCGGAATATCGGGCAAGATGGATGCGGGGGTGTACGTGCCTCGGTCGAGCGTGTGGCCATACAAGAAAGGCTTCAGCGTACTGCCCGGCTGACGCAGCATACGCACGCCGTCGTTCTGTCCGGCAATGGCGTCGTTCCAGAAGTTGCGGCTGCCCACGTACGCACGGATGGCGCCGTGTTCATTGTCGAGCACAAGCACCGCCGCGTTGGTGACGTGCTGGTCGCGGAGCTGGTGCAGCCGGGTGCGCACCCGGGCTTCGATGCGGGCCTGGAGCGCCGCATCGAGGGTGGTGCGCCATTCGCGGGCCGAGCGGTCGGCTCGTTCAGTCTCTTGCAACAGCATGGTGGTAAAGTGCGGCGCGCGGCGCGTTTGCGACGGCTGCCGCACCTGAAGCGGCACCTGCGCCCACTCCGCGCTGTCGGCAGCGGTAATGGTCCCTTGCTCTACCAGCGCCCCCAGCACATGCCGCTGACGCTGGGCGGCGCGCTCGGGAACGCGGTACGGGTTGTAGAAGCTCGGGCGCTGCGGCAGGCCCACCAGGTAGGTGCTCTGGTGCGGCGTAAGATCGCGCGCCGAGGTGCCGAAGTAGAGCTGGGCGGCGGCCTCAATGCCGTGGGCCCGGTTGCCAAACGACACGCGGTTGAGCCACGTCTGTAGGATGCGATCCTTCGACCAGCGCAGCTCCAGCCGCAGCGCCAGATGGGCCTCAGCGATTTTATTCCACCAGGAGCGTTCGGGCTGCCCGCGCATCGCTTTGGCCACCTGCATGGTGATGGTTGAGGCACCGCGCACCACGCGTCCGGCCCGCAGGTTGGCCCACGCCGATCCCAGCACGCTCAGCATGTCGATACCCACATGCGTGTAGAACCGCTGGTCTTCAGTCGCCAGAAGCGCCTGCACGGCCACCGTGTCTACGTCCACAAGGGATACAGGGCGATGGCGTCCGTTGGGGTAGAGCGTGCGCAGCGGCACCCCCTGGCGGTCGGTGATGCGCAGGGTGTGAGGCGCATCGGGCGGCGGAGTGGGCAGCGGCCACGCCAATGTAAGCAGGCCGAGGACACACGCTATCCCGGCCATGCCGTAGGGCGTGCGGAGCCACGCAAGCCAGCGAGAGGAGCACAGAGCAGCCAACACGAGCGCACGGTATAAATGGCGAAGTAAGCGATCAGCTTCATGATACGAGCCCCGCTGCGGAGGTGCAACGCAGGCCGGAGGTCCGGTAAACTCTGTCGGTGCCTGCCTCGTACTGTCTGCATCCGTCTTTCTCCATATGTTATCATGACTGCTACGTATGAGCTATCGTACCCTTTCACTTGACCCAGACACCTCGCATCTCCTTGTTTTGGATCAGGATGCTGACTTTATGGGGAGCCTAATTGATTTCGCAACTACGCACGACGTGCCCAGTGCCACATTTCACGGAATTGGTGCATTTTCAGAGGCGACGCTTGCGTTTTTTAATCGTGAAGACCAAGTGTACGACCCAATTGAAGTCAGCCAGCAGGTGGAGGTGCTGCATGTAGCGGGCAACCTGACGTGGCACAGCGGCGCCGTGCGTGTGCATGCGCACGCTACGCTGGGTCGCCCCGATGGCTCTACACTCGGTGGCCACCTGGTGGATGCGACCGTGTGGCCGACGCTTGAACTGCAGTGTCAGACGTATAACACCCGCGTTGAACGTCTGCAGAATGAGGCGGTGGGCCTTCCGCTCATTCCGCAGGGCACGTAGTACTGTCCCCTTTTTCAGATCACATCGTTATGAAGATTCCTGTCTCCGATGCCCTACTCGACAACTCGTCTGCGGAAACCGTATCCGTGCCATTAGCGCCTGATGAGATGGAATGGCTGACGGATCAGGCGGAGGTGCGCGACCTGTCGAAGCGGCAGTTTGTGCGCTACATCATCAACCGCATGATCCGCGCCGAGCGCAAACGAGACGGCGCCCGTGATGCCGCATAGGCCGTTGCACGCTATGCGGACTCAGGCACTGACTACGACCCGACGTGGCCCTGCTGGGCGAGGAGGCTTTGGCGTAGCGCCGTCGTGGAATACCCGCACCGCCGCCCGCGTCGCTTCCGGCAATGGGGAGGGCTACCGGTTTGGTGGACATGAGGATAAATAGGTTTATGGAGGAATACGTAGGTTAGTTTACGTGCGTGAAGCCATCTGCCAGGCGTTGAGGTACGCGGCTGCGGCAGAGCCCATATCTTTAGCGTGAAGGATACCAGACCGCACGGCTGTCCCACGCGCCCCGGCGTAACGCCGCCCAAATTAAGAAATCGGTGGCGGTTAAATGCTAAGTGATCAAGGAACTGGATCCGTAGCCGGAGACGGGAATCGCTCTTGGCGTAGGTGTCTCCAGCGCGGATGGAAGGGCGAACGGGGGACCGTTCGCCTCAGAGAAATTTTGTGCCCGGAAAGCGATCACGTACCGTCTATTCACTACCAAGAAATCAAAACGGGTTCATAGTCTACTGCACGCCTGCGAGGCGCAGAGCGTTCAAGCATGCGGTGTGCTGAGTACCCAAGCGGACGCCGCACGGGCACGGTAATGATTTCGGGAGGCGGGCCACGCTATCCGGTGTGGAGTCCACCGCCCAGCGTGCGCGCCATCTCCAAACGCGTGTTGAGCGTGCAGTTTACCTCAGGATGCGCATTCCAGGTGCGCTCGGCCCACGCCGTAGCAGCCTGCCGAAACCGCTCGGCGTCGGCGTCATGATCGCGCAGATGCACCCACCGAATGCCGCCCTTGATGGCATCCTGCACCGCGTCAGTCACCGGCTGTGTAGCAAACCCATTTGCAATGCGTGCAATGGGCGGATGCGGTAAGGGCCCATAAGCGATGGAGTATCTGCACATACAAAATGGCAGCCACCATGCAAGATGGTCAACGCACCGCAGCAGCAATATGCGTTCGTTTCCCCCTTAAAACGGCCTTCGTTTCGTGGTCGCGTTCTCGTTGTAGGCGTGGGCTCTGCTTGAATTGTCCATCCTCGAAATAGGTAAAATATACCCATTTTAGAATGTGAAATCCTCTTTTCTCACTTTTTGGGACGTTGAAGCAAACATTTGGGACGCAGAGAGAAGCATTTGAGTCAGAAAATAGCGTCATTGGAAGCCAAGAGGTAATAATTTTGCTAACAAATTTTCCATTGACGTGATGACAGAACCTTATATCGGACAAATTGCAATGGTCGGATTTAGCTTCGCCCCTCAGGGTTGGGCATTCTGTAATGGCCAGCTCTTACCCATCTCATCGAATAGTGCGCTCTTCTCGCTGCTCGGCACACAATTTGGCGGCGATGGACGGACTACATTTGCCTTGCCCGATCTGCGCGGTCGGGTACCGATGCATTACGGTCAGGGGAATGGACTGTCAGGGCGTTCCATGGGGCAAGAAGGTGGGGCCGAGCAGGTAACACTCACTCAGCAAGAGTTGCCTGTTCATGGGCACAATACAACGCTCAACTTAGATGTCGATGCAAACTCATCGCTCAAGGCTGTTGGCGGACCCGGAAGCGCAGCTTCCAGTGCCTCGGGCAACGCGCCTGCCGATGGCAACCCGATCTACAAGCCGGGCTCGCCCAATGTCGACATGAACGCTGAGGCTGTTACGACGACGGTAGATACAAACGGATCGTCAGTCACAGTGGAAAATGCAGGCGGTTCGCAACCTCATGCCAACATGCAGCCCTTCACCGTTATCAACTTTGTGATTGCACTAACGGGCATCTATCCGGCTCGCGATTAGGCAGTCCTGGTTTTTCCTTTTCAAAAAAAGACAACGGCTATGTCTTCTCTCCACGAACGCGAGCACTACGAAAAAAGCAAAGGCACTACGCTCACTGTACATCTCGGCGATAACGAATCCGCCGAGATCAGACAGGCCAACTTCAGCGACCAAAGCAACGACTCTATTGATGGGTTTTCGGTCGTCTTCGAAGGGCCTCACGACATGCCCCTCGACCAAGACGTACACACCGTTACCCATCCCGAAGCAGGCAGGGGCGAGATGATGCTCGTTCCTATTGTCAGCAAAGATCCTTCGGTGCGCAAGTACGAGTTTGTCGTCTCAAACTTGAAGGGCCATCCTGCTACTCCTTCTTCTGGAAATACAGCAAACGGGTAGCAGCAATCGATTCTGTCTCTCTGGCCGCACAGGTGGGGCCAGAGACGGAATCGATCACATCCTGCATGATTCTGGCGTCTTTTCTCTATTTTATACGTTTTATAATGTATCCATCAATGCTACATACCAGCCCGCTTTCTCACACTTTTTCATGGTCTCGTCTATGGGGTACCCTTACGCTCATTTGCGCTACGCTCCTGGCTGCTCCCCTTACCACTCATGCTCAACAATTCGAAGATGGCCAGCTCGTCGAAGCTGTCTATGATGACTTTGCTGGGGTTTGTACGGATGGCAGCCCCCAGACGGTAAATACGACCGCTGGCGTGGTTGAAATCGAAGGGAACCAGTGTGCTGATCTCGAAATCGATATCACTGAAGATGAGATTCGACTTGAAGACTCAAACCCTTCAGGTGGATTCAACACAGGGGGGTCGTCAGTAACAATTACCTTCTCGCAGGGCAGTGCGGCGAACGCTCCAAACATCACCGGCTTTCAGGCGCCCGTCTACGAAAATACCGAAGACGTTAACCAAAACCCTACGATTGAATCGTTCACGTCAACATCAGTAACAATCTCTGCATTCAACTGGAGCCAGCAAACGTTTGGCTCAGACCCCGATGGCAATCCTGAGAGAGCCATCTTTACATTGCTCTCTTCAGATCCTGACATTGCTCTTGAGGATAGCGACGGCACCGGCATTCCGAATGGCGACACAAATCCCTCGACTGCCAAGAGCACGCTCTTTCCGAGTCAGCCGGTAGACGGCGGCAGCACCACCACCTCGTACACCATTCGCAACACAGGAGCCGCAGCGCTCAACGTATCCAGCGTCACCTCGTCCAATACGGGCGACTTCGCGATCTCAAGTGGCAGCACCGGCGGCACAGCAGCACCCGGCGGCGGCACCCTCGCATTCGACGTCACGTTTACTCCAGATGCCGAAGGTACGCGCAACGCTACGATCACGGTCAACTCCGACGATCCTAACGATGACCCGTACACGTTCCTCGTGGAGGGCGATGGGCTGGTACCCACGATGACGGTCGAAGACGCAAGCAACAACACGATTGCGAATGGGTCGGGCTCGTTCGACTATGAATCCGTAGACCTTGGCACCACCGACGAGCGGTTCTTTCGTATCCGTAACACCGGAGATTCCCCGCTTACCCTCGACGGCTTGCCCGAAGTTGATATTTCGGGGACAAACGAAGGCGACTTCTCGGTATCCACAGCGCCCAGCTCGCCCATTGCCTCCGGCAGCCAGACCTCGTTTGGAGTTACCTTTGATCCGCAAGCAGCAGGTGCCCGTACCGCTACGGTGAGCATTGCCAACAACGACTCCGACCGCGATCCCTACACATTTACGCTTACCGGAACGGGCAACAACACAAACACAGCCCCGGTATTCGCGAACGGCGCAACAACCACACTGGATGTGGACGAGGCGGCCCCGGCCGCCTCGCTTAGCAGCCTGCTCGCTGTGGACGACGGCGACACCGGACAGACCCTCGAATGGACGGTCGCCACGGGCCGCCCCTCGAATGGTACGCTTTCGGGCTTCCCGGCTTCTACATCCAGCGGAGGCCCAGGCATTACGCCCTCCAGCGTCACGTATACGCCCTCCCCAAACTACGTCGGCTCCGACGACTTCGAGATCAGCGTTTCCGACGGCACCGACACGGATCTCATCACTGTGGATGTAACGGTCACTAACCTGCCGCCTGAATTCAACTCGCCTGCAACTGCGTCTGTCCCCGAAAACACCACGGGGCTCGTGCTTGACGTGGATGCCGACAACGGCGGTACCGGAGCGAACGACGATGGCATCGCCTACACGCTGGGCGGCCCCGACAGTGGCCCTTTTAGCATCAATGCCTCCAATGGCGAGCTCACGCTTGATGCGGGGCTTGACTTCGAGAATCCGATCGACGGCAACGGCGACAATGTGTACGAAGTGGAGGTGACCGCCGACGACGGCGAATCTACCAATAACACGGCAACGCAGCCGATTGCCATTACGGTGACTGACATCTCCGCGCCGACTGCGACAACGGATGCTGCCACCAACCTGACCACGACCACTGCCGATCTGAACGGCACGGTTAATCCCAACGGCGCAGAAACGACTGTCGAGTTCACCTACTACCCGACCGATACGCCCGCGAACACCACCACGGTAACGGCTGACGAGTCTCCAGTCTCAGGGAGCAGCGACGCAGCCGTGAGCACCTCTATTTCGGGACTCACACCTGGCGTTGAGTATGGATACACCGTGGATGCGACCAGCGGCGAAGGCGCTGCCACCGGAAGCGAGGTTACGTTTACCACCACCGGCATTCCTGATGCCGACGTGTTTGCTGAAACCACACCCCGTACTGAAATCCCCAACGGCAACACCTTCAGCTACAGCGATGTGGCGGTGGGCAGTGCCGAGCCGCGGACGTTCTCGGTCGAGAATAATGGGTCCAGCGATCTGATCATTAACGTTGCTGGCATTACCACAAGCGGATCGGGCGACTTCCAGATCACCAGCTTTCCCGGGTCGGCTACGATTGCTCCGGGCAATGCAGAATCGTTCGAGGTGACGTATACGCCCAGCAGCCTGGGCTCGGGCTCGTTCTCGGTCAGCGTGCCCAGCAACGACCCGAACGACAATCCCTATGTGGTTACGCTGGAAGGCACCGGCACCAACACGGTCCCAACCATCTCGTCGATTGCCGACCAGACTATCGAAGAGGATGCCACGCTCGGACCGATTAGCTTCACAGTGGGCGATGACCAGACGGATGCATCCAACCTGGATGTTTCGGCCACGTCAGATGATCAGACGCTTGTGCCCGATGCAAACATCACGCTTGGGGGCAGCGGCACCGATCGCATCCTGGAGCTTAACCCCGCATCCAACGAGAACGGTGCGGCCACGATCACGGTCACTGTTGACGACACCAGCGGCGAGCCCAATGCCACCGCCAGCACGAGCTTCACGCTCACAGTGAACGCCGTGCCCAACCTGTCGATTACCGACGGTTCGACTGCCGGACTCGACTTTACCGCGAGCGTGTCGCCGGGCACCCCCAACAACCCGATCGGCATTCTTGCGCTTTCCGCCGATCAGTCCGGGGCCTCGTTTGAGGAGCTCACCGTCACCAATCTGGCACCCGGCGTGGCTGGAATCAGTGCCGCCCGTTTGTTCTGGTCGGATGATACGACGCTGGAGCCCGGTACCGATACCGAACTGGCGAGTGTAACGGTCGACGACCAGAGCGCCCCGAGCAGTATCCTGTTCGACGGATTCAGCGAGCCGGTATCCTCCACCACCGGGTACGCCCTCCTCGCCATCGATGTTGAACCCGGGGCCACCGACGGCGGCGTGCAGTTTGAGCTTTCGCAGCCTGCCGACCTGGTGGTTACCGGCAGCGAGATTGCTACGGTGAACGGCGCTTCGAACACGTCATTCGCCGCGCTCCCGCTCTCAAACGATGCCACCGCACTGCCCGTTGAGTTTGCCGGAATCAACGTGCAGCGTAGCAGCGCACAGGGCATCACCATTGAGTGGGAGACTCTGTCGGAGCTCAACAACGCTGGATTCGATGTGCAGCGCGTGGAGGAAGGTGCCGAAGCGGCAACGCAGTCGAACGTATCGTGGAGGACCCTGGCTACCGTCGAAGGAGCAGGCACAACCGATGAGGCGCAGTCTTACGCCTTTACCGACACTGCCCCGCCCTACGCTGCCGACTCGCTCACGTACCGCCTCCGTCAGCTTGACGCCGACGGCACCGCATCATTCAGCGAACCCGTCACTGTTGCGCTTCAAACCGCGCAGCCGGAGCTCTTGCCTACGTATCCCAACCCAACACGCGGCCCAGCTACAATTCGCTTTGCCGTGCCCGAGCAGCAGGCGGTGCGGCTTACGCTCTACGACATCATGGGACGCCGCGTGCGCGTTCTTTTGGATACAGAGGTTGAGGGCCGCACCGAAACGTCGCTGCGCCTCGATGGATTAGCCAGCGGCACGTATTTCTTGCGCATGCAGACCGATGGCTACACCGATACACAGCGCATCACGGTCGTGCGATAGGCACGCTGTTGCAAGGCTATCATTCACTCAAACACGAACGCCGCGACCTCACGAGCCTATCGTGGGGCAGCGGCGTTTTGTGTTGTGGTTGCCTTTTCTGTATGGGATGCGGAGCAGAGGGGCCGAAGGGGGATGCCCGTGATGTTCCTGCATGGCGTACGTCGCACGGTCTTCAGCCTCGTGTGAGGATGAGTGATACCAAGTCCGCATGCGCGTTGTTATGGTGTGTTGGTTGAACGTGTCATGCCCGGTGTAACAACGCAGCGTGGGGCGTCCGTCGCAGAAGCATACGTAGCGACACGGCACGTACGTGATTAGCGGGTCTCAAGCACCGCCCGGGATATCCGCGTTGCTCCTGATCACGGGCTAAGGGGACCCCATAGCCGAGGACCGCTTGCGTCCCCGGCTATCTTTGTGCTGAATGCTATGCACTTCTCACGAGCCCACGCGGCCTTGCTCGGGCGAAGAAGCTTTGGCGTAGCGACGGCGCGGAATGCGTCCAGCACGGTAGGCCAGGCGCCCGCCTTCGAGGCCGTGGCGGATGGCGCGGGCCATGTCGACTGGATGCTTGGCTTCGGCAATGGCGGTGTTGAGCAGGATGCCGTCGTAGCCGAGCTCCATCGCTTGCGCGGCGTCGCTGGCGGTGCCGATGCCCGCATCTACGATGAGCGGCGTGTCGGGAAGTTCTTCGCGGATGATGCGCAGGTTGTACGGGTTCACGATGCCCATGCCGCTGCCAATAGGCGCGCCGAGCGGCATCACGGCGGCACAGCCCAGATCGGCGAGCTTGCGGCACGTAATCGGGTCGTCGTTCGCGTAGGCAAGCACCGTAAAGCCGTCGTCGACAAGCGTCTTGGCGGCCTTCAGGAGCTGTTCGACATCAGGCATCAGCATCTCGTCGTCGCCAATGACTTCGAGCTTGATAAGGTCCGTGTCGAGCGCCTCGCGGGCCAGATTGGCCACGAGCACGGCTTCGCGCGCGGTGTAGCAGCCCGCGGTGTTGGGCAAGATGGTATGTCCGCCGCGCTTGAGCAGGTCGAGGTGACTTTCGGGCGCCGGATTCTGCACATTTACGCGCCGAATGGCCACCGTCACCATGTCGGCGCCCGAGGCTTCGATAGCGTCCAGCATGACCTGCGGATTGGGATATCCGCTGGAGCCGACCATGAGCCGCGACGTTAAGGTGTAATTGCCGATCGTCAGCGCATCAGCGTCGGGGCTGGAGTCGGTAGGGGGCGTGGCAACGGCCTTTGCATCCGCCATAATAAAACGAGGGAGGCTTGAAAAAGGAGCGGTTGGTGGAATGCGTAGTGGCAGTGCTCTACACGCCGTCGCATTGTCACTGGAGACGCAGGAGCATCTCTGTCGTGCACGTCCGACGGGGGACCGTCGGACGCAGGATTCTGAGGGATGCGTGGGCTCAGCCGCCCTGAAGGGCTTGAATGACTTCGACGTCATCGCCCGGCGTAACGGTGGTGTCAGTCCAGTCTTCGCGGCGGATGACGTCTTCGTTGATGGCCACGGCTACGCCCTGCGTGTCGGCGCGGATCTCCAGGTCATGCAGCAGATCCATGAGCGGATGCGGCGGGTCGATGGCGCGTGGCTCGCCGTTGAGTTGGATGGTCGCTGCGGTGTCGGTACTCATGAGGTCGGGGCAGTTGCTGTGTGCATACGGGACGGTGAAAACGGCGCGATCCAATCGGAGGTTTCTCTGTCGAGCAGCTGGCGCGCCATCTCTTGGGCGGTGACGGGCGTAAGCAAAATGCCGTGCCGGTAGTGGCCGGTGGCGGTCCAGATGCCCGGATCGCCCGAGGGCCCCAGCAGCGGCGCATGATCGCGGCTGGCGGGGCGCAGTCCGGCCCACGTTTCGTCAACGGGCAGATCGTAGATGCCGGGCACCACCTCCCACGCCCCCTCCAGCAAATCGTAGAGACCGCCGGCCGTGACGGTGGTGTCGAACCCCATCTCCTCGCTGGTGGCCCCCACCACGATCCGGCCATTGCTCTTGGGCGCCAGGTAAGCATCGGGCCCGCGCACCACGTGCTGCAGATCAAACGGGCGCTTGCGCTGCAGCTGCATCATCTGCCCCTTCACCGGACGGATAGGGGGCT
>CAJXLX010000019.1 GCA_913056335.1 uncultured Rhodothermaceae bacterium | reverse complement strand
CGTATGGCAGGTCGGTGTCCTCGAACCGGTAGGATTGGGGCGTGTCGGTAGTACCCGCGCCGTCCAGATGCGCAATCGTCTGCCACGATTCGCCCGTTGTAGAGACGCCCGTTGTAGAGACGCCCCACTGGGACGTCTCTACCTGGGACGTCTCTACGGATTCATTCGCAGCCCCGGCAGCACGCTGCACCTCAAACCCGGCGTTGTTCGTCTCCGAAAGCGTCTGCCACCGCACGGTGATCGCCTCCGCGCCCGAGCGCTGGGCTTCCAGTCCGGTCAGTTCCACCGGCAGCGCCTGCGCATCCCCAGCCACCGCGTACTCGCTGAAGCTGCTCACGCCGCTGCGGCTGAAGGTCTGCGCCGTCGCGTCGAGCGCCCATTGCCCCGTCACGTCCTGCCACGGCTGGCCTGGCCCCTCGCGCTTGAGCAGCAGCACGGCTCCGGGATCGCTCACGCCCGCCAGCCCGCTGAAGTCGAACGTCACCTCCGCCGAGGCGCTGCTGCCGGCCACCGGCTCGATGCCCCATACCACATTCAGCCGTTGCGTCACGCCGGCGGCGCCAAAGTCCTCACCGGGCGCACCGGCTGCAACCAAGTCGCCATTTGCCGCGCCGTACTGGTAGACCGCGAGCGGCTCGGCGTCGATAGCTCCCTGATTCGTCACCTGCGCCGTGCCGCCCTGTGGGCCCACAGTCTGACTGGCTCCCCCGCTCAGCAGAGCCGCTGTCTGCCCGAGCAATGCGCCGGAGGCGTCGATGCGTGTGGCATCGCCTTCGAGCATGCCGATGCTCCGCCCGGCAGCGTCGTAGGCCATACGGAGAGCATTTTCGTCAGGGGCCTCTTCATCAAAACGCCAGTAGCTGGCCAGGCCGGGCGCGGGTGCGTCGATCGTCTGATGCATTCCTGTGCGGATCTCCTCTGGTGAGCGGGCCGTGTCCCACAGCCGCACCTCGTCGATCTGTCCGGCAAAGAAGTCGCTTGGCGTGCTCGTGTCCCACTCCTGCCCGATTGAGAACCGCCCGCCACTCACCGGGCGAACGCTCGTGGTAAAGGTGGCCTGCTCGGTGCCGTTTACGTAGAGGGTGCCGCTATCATCGGCCTCAATGACGACAGCCACATGGTGCCACTGGTCGGGCGCAAACGTGTCGGTACTGGGCTGAAAGGTGATGTCGGGGTCGTAGTACTGAAACTGCCCGCTATTATAGAAGAGGATGTTCTTGTTGTCCTCAACGGCCCCGTTGAACGCAAGCACGGCAGGCCGGTCGGTATTGCTATCGAGCCGCACCCAGGCCTCCATGGTGAAGGCCTCAGCACCGGCAAGAGTTCGGCTGGCGGTGTCGGCAGAAACGTAGTCGCCGTTCCCATCCAGCGTCAGAGCCTGCCCACTGCCGTAGGGGGCCGGCAGCGCCCCCCACTCGGCGGCACTGCGCTCCGGGTCGGTCAGGTCGCTGATGCCGGCTGGAACGGTGTATCCGCTCTGCAGGGTAGCCGTGGCGGCGAGTGTCTCTTCGGTTCCAGTCGTGCGCTCAACCTCCACCGTGAGTTGGGCTCCACCGTCGCCGGGGATCGAACCGACGGTCCAGGTGCCGCTGCTGAGCGTGCCACTCCCGCTGGTCTTTGTGAGCGCCAAACCCGACGGGGGGGCCAGGTCCACCACAACGCCCGTGGGGACGGCATTCCCCCGGTTTGTGAGACGAAACGTGAGGCTCGTGGGGTCGTCTCCCGCCACCGCTGTCGGCGTGGCCGTGAGACGCAGGTCGACGGCGTCGATGGCCGCTTCGTAGGCCCCGAGTGTCACGGTCGCGGTCTCATCGCCATCGCTGTCCTGGATGCGGGCGTCGCCCCGGAGATCGGTGGTTACTGCCTCAGCACTCCCACCAGGCTCGAACGGCATATTCGTGCCAGCGTCGACCGCCGGAAATCCTGCGCGGACCTGTAGCCCGTCATCGGCGGTGCCGAAGATGCCATCAGGCCCGGCAGGAGCACTCGCATCCACCAAAAGCGGATTCACGTCGAGGTTATTCCCGTCGTCGGTCGTCTCAGAACCGTTATTCTCGCTGATACCGTCGAGCCCCCCTTCGATCAGCGTATGCTCGAAGGTCGGCGTGGCAGCAACGTTGTAAAGCTCGCCCCCGCTGCCGGCGGTGTTGCCCCACAAGATCGTATTTATGATCTGCGGGCTGCTTGTGCCGGGGCGGAAGCCGGCAGTGGCGTCGAAGTCCCGTCCGTCGCTGTAGATCGCGCCGCCCGTATTTGCACTGTTGCCCGTGAAGGTAGAACTGATGATCTGTGGACTGCTCGTGCCGCCAAGGCCATCGTTGTAGATGGCCCCGCCTTCATCTGCGGTGTTTCCGGAAAAAATAGAGCCTACAATTTGTGGACTGCTTGCGCCATTGTAGCCTTCGCTGTAAATTGCTCCACCGAGGGTTGCGGTATTCCCGATGAAGATGGATCGAATGATCTGTGGACTGCTTGCGCCACCCCCGATCCCAACGTTGAAAATCGCACCGCCAAGGGGCCCAGGGCCAGTACCCTCATTATCTATAAAGGTGGAGCCTACGATCTTCGGGCTGCTTGTGCCGCCGCTATCACCTTCATTTTTGATCGCAGCGCCAGAAGCTCCTGCTGTATTACTGATAAAAGTGGAGTTTATGATATGCGGACTGCTCTCCCCACCACTGCCCGAGTTATAAATCGCACCACCGCTGGAGGCGTTGTTTTCAATGAACGTGATGCCCCTCAGCGTGGGGCTGCACACGTTTGCACTCCCCAGTCCGTCGCAGAAGAGCCCGCCACCTGAGGAGTTGCCAATCGCATCGGCATTGCCTCCGGTAACAGTTACCCCATCCAACACCGTATCCGTAGTTATATTCGGGGCCACGTCTGCGCCGATGTCATTCCCTGCATTGAAAACGAGCACGTGATAGCTATTGCTCGCGAGCGCGCCGTCGCCATCAATGTCGCCGCTGAGAATGGTCTCATTGGCATCCGGGGCGCGCTCCTCCCGCACCGACTCGCTCCCAGCAAACCCGCCGTAGATCACCAAGCCATCCTGGTTGCCCGTCACGGTAAAGCTGGCGGTGCGATCGTCGTTGGTGACTCCTGTACCTTCGTCGGGGTAGTAGGTGCCTCCCGCCACCCAGATCTCGTCTGTGCCGGTGGCGTTTGCCAAAGCATCCTGCAGGTTAGTGTAGGCATCGGGCCACGAAGAGCCGTCCCCGTTGCCCGGAGCGTCGGCATCCACGTAGATGATGTCGCCGGACTGCGCCTGGGTGGCGGGCGCGCAGAGAAGAAGGGTGCAGAGCGCTGCTCCCATGAGCACGCAAGTGCGCAGCAGGCCGACCTGTGTTGCGAAGAAACGAAGCGGGTTGCGATGGTACGTATCGGTACGCATGGCAAATCGAAGGTCATGGATAGCAGGTTCGGTAACATCGCCCCAAACGGCAGGACGAATGCGGTTCTATGCTACCCAATAAGCCGTTTCATTGCGTTGCGTGAGCGTGTCAATCTGTTGCGTGAGCGTGTCAGACCGCAGACAAAACGCGAACACAGCCGGGCTATGCGTCCTGGGGCACGGACGACATAATTGCCGAGGGCGGCGTGCCAAAGTGGTCTTGAAACCGGCTGCTGAAGTGCGACACTGTTTTGAATCCCACCCCATACGCCACCTCGCTCACGGTGCCTTCGCCCTGCGCCAGGAGCTCGCGGGCTTTGGTCAGCCGCACCTGCCAGATCAGGTCACTGGGAGACTGCTCGGTGACAGCGCGCAGGCGACGGTAGAGCGTCGACCGGCTCATCGGCAGCGCATCCGCAATGTCTTGCACACTCAGGTCGGGGTCGGCCAGGTGGTCGTGAATAACCGCCTGCACCTTTTGCACCACCGGCGGGGTGTCGTCGGGCGGGGGCGGCCCGGCGGGCGGATCGGCCTGAAATCGCTCGCGCAGCCGCATGCGCTGGGCCAGCAATGTGCGAATACGGGCGCGCAGCTCGCGGGGACGAAACGGCTTGGTGAGGTAGTCGTCGGCGCCGGCGTCGAGGCCGCCAATCTTGTCGTCGAGCTCAGCGCGGGCCGTTAGCAGCACCACCGGAATGAAGTCGGTCGCTGGGGCGTCGCGCAGGGCTCGCAGCATGGCCACGCCGTTCATGCAAGGCATCATCACGTCCGAGACGATGCAATCGGGCGTATGCTGGCGCGCCTGCTCCAGTCCGGCTTGCCCATTACCCGCTTCAATCACGTGGTAGCGGGTCGCCAGGTGCCGCCGTACGTAGGCACGAATGTCGGCGTTATCATCCACAATAAGTACAGTGGGAAGCGAAGCATCGTCCTCCGCATCAGCATCCGTCGCAGCCTCTACAGGCAACGTGCCCTGCGGCAGCACATCGGCATTCGGGCGCGAGAGACCGTCGCCAATCTCATGGGCCGTCTCATCCACCACAACGGCTTCGTCGGGAAGCGCACATGCGCGGCGCGGCCACTTGATGGTGAAGGTGGTGCCCTCGCCCTCCGCACTCTCAACCGACACCGCACCGCCGTGCTGCTCGGTGAGTGCTTTCACCAGGGCCAGCCCGATGCCTGTGCCTCCGGCACCCGAACGCTGGGTCTGCACAAACCGCTCGAAGATGGCGTCGTGGTCTTCGGGCGGGATGCCTGGCCCGGTATCCGCCACCTGAATGCAGACGGTTTCATCGCCCTCATCGCGCTCGTCGCGCTCGTCGCCGCGGGTCGCCGTGAGCGTGATGGTGCCCTCGGGCGGGGTAAACTTGAAGGCGTTCGAGAGCAGGTTCACAACGACGGTCTCCAGATGCTCAGGGTCGGCGGGCACGGAGCCGAGATCGGCGGGAATGCGGCGGTCGAACGTGACGTCCTGTTGCGATGATAACGGCGCAAAGGCGGCGGCCACGCGCTCCAGAAACGAGGCCAGCGCCACCGGCTGCACGTGCAGAGTGAGCGACTGCGACTCCAGCCGGGCGATGTCGAGCAGCTGGTTCACCAGGCGCAGCACGCGTCGGTTCTGCAGCAGCACTTGCTCCAGGTCGGCCTGCAGCGAGTCCGCAAGATCGGCGGTGTCGGTCCAGTCTTCGAGCAGGCCCAGCGCCACGGTGAGCGGCGTCCGAAACTCGTGGCTTACGTTGGCGAAAAGACGACTCTTGGCCTGATCAAGCTCCTTGAGCCGCTCGGCTTGCGTGGCAAGCTGGGCATTCTTCTCCTGGATGGCTTCGGTGCGCGCATCGATGATCCGCTTAAGCGTCCGCTGCCGCCGCCGCAGGTGGCGCGTGCGCAGCTGCACGGCCCCTGCCACAAGCCCCCCGCCCATGAGCGCATACAGCCCATAGGCCCACCACGTCCGATACCACGGCGGACGCACCGTGAAGGCGTAGCGCGCAGCCTGTGTGGTGTCGCCGTACGCAGTCCGCGCGCGCACGGCAAACGTGTAGTCGCCCGGAGACAGGTTGGGCATCTCGCGCGTGGTGCGGGCGGACCAGTCGGACCAGTCGGCCTCGCGTCCAATAAGGCGGTGCTGGTACGCCACCGCCTCCGGATCGGCCAGCGAGGGCGTTCCATACGCAATGCGCAATCCGTTGTCGGTAAAATCCAGCGGGGGAGGCTGCCCGGTGGTGAGCAGCGAATCGGACATCAGCAGCTTTGCCTGTTGGATGCGCACGGGCGGCGGCGCAGGCGGGGCCGGATGGTCGGGCGTAAAGCGCACCAGCCCGTCGTCCATGCCAAGCCAGAGCACCGCCCCACGGTCCTCCGTCCGAATTGTATTGGATGCGCGGCCCTGGAGCCGATGTAGCACACCCGGCGCCCATGACCAGGTGCTATCGGTCTGCACCCAGCGGCCAGGGCCGGTGCCCGTGCGGCCCCAGGTGCGGCCCTGCGCATCCTCTTGAAGCCGTACGTACGATTTTCCAGCTTCCAGCGACGTGGGCATCTCGACCGATGACAGGGGTTCGAAGCGCGGCGTGGGGCCGTCTTCAAAGCGGAGCAGGCCGGTGCTCGTCCCAAACACGACACGTCCGTTCCACCGATACGGCTCTACGCGGTCGGGCGGCAGGCCGTCGTCGGGGCCAAAGTGGTCGACGTGCGTGGTGTCTTCGGCATCAAAGCGGACGCGGTATACGCCATCGAAGGTGGTGCCCACCCAGAGCGTGCCATCGTCGGCCTCGGCCACGGTGCGGGCTTCGGTGTTAAGGTTCGGGAGATACGGCTCTACGGTCCATCGCGCCCGCGCCTGGGGCGCTCCATCATCATACGTCAGCGGCCGCACGCCGCGTCCGGTAGCAGCATAGATGCGCGAAGCGTCGACAGCTGAGCGGTGCAGGCTGTACACATGATGCGCGTCGAAGAGGCGTTGGATCTGCCCGTCGGGGCCGCGCACGTCTACGCCTGCGCTGGAGCCGATGAGCAGGTCGCGCTCCACCGACAGAAGCGACCAGCTCTGCACATACGAAGCGAGTGATTCGAAGGTGGGAGGGCCACTGGGCGATGGCTGCATACGGACCACCGAGCGATCCGTCGACAAAAAGAGTGTATCGCGATGCCGCACGATGTCGCCGACACTGCCCGTCAGTCCCAGCGTATCCGGATACGTCGTAGACGGAGCGTGAACGTCGTATCGAACCATACCGCCATCAAGCAGGGCCCACAGTCCGCCTTCGCGGTCGGTGTACATGTTGGTTACCGGGTTGCCCCGCGCCGCAAAGCGCTGCTGAATGGAACCGTCGGGCTCCAAAAGAAAGATACCACGGTCTAACGTAAAAACGGCTATGGATCCCCCTGGCCCCAAAATAGCCGAGTATAACAGAGCATTGCGCAGGGACGCGTCGAACGCCGTTTCAAAGCGCACAAACCGATCTCTGTCGCGCACAAACAGCCCCGATTGCGTGCCTACCAGAAGCCCGCCGTTGTCGTGCGGCAACACAAAGCGCACCTGCCGATCGGCAAACACGTCGCCGCCCGGAACAAGGTGGAGCGAGTCGTTGCGCATTGCCAGGAGGCCCTGTTCCTCGACGTGGGCATACAGCGTATCGCGCACTACATCGACGTGCTGCAGCCGCGTATCGGGGGCCCACACCTGTATCGTTTGTGTATCGGGCGCCCACCGCAAGAGACGGCGGAATGCCTGAAAGTAGATACCGTCCGAGGTGACTTGCGTCTGCCACACATCGGTAAACGACCGATGCTCGGGCGGCACGTGACCGAGCAACGAGACGTAGTGCAATTGGCCCTGTGCATCGCGCTCTATGCGGCCTATGTCCCGCTGCGCCCCCACAAAAATGCGCCCTTCGTCGTTGGCAGCAACGGAGCGCGCAATGCTCCGATTGGCCGTGGGGATGGTGCGCCAGGCCGTGCCGTCGTACGCGAGGACGCCCTCGGTATTCGCTACGTAGAACACCCCACTGGAATCCTGGGCCGCCCCCCAGTTTTGCGCATGGGCGCCGTACGCATCGGGCCCAATGTACTGGTGGGCTACCACGCCTGCTTCTGGCGAGGAGGCGACCTGTTGGGCCTGCACGGGCTGCCCCGCCAGGCCGATCGAAACGGCAGCCAGGATGCACAGACCAAGCAGCCGGGCAATAGGGCGAAGCAACGACGAGAGAGGAGCAAGCGCCATACGTACAGGTAGAGAGGGCGAGACAAGCGATTACTGCATCCGTAATGTAACTGATGCGCACTGCACATGCCAACGCACGCGGCGTTGGTCGTGCCCGCCTGCTACGCCAACGCGCTCTCGCGGCCCGAGTCGCGCACGAACAGGCACGAGGTGCCCGTGGTCTCCACCAGGCGCCGCATGGCCTCGGGGTCGGCAGTGCGGGCGATGCCGAAGATGTTGAGGTCCACTTCAGGCGCCTTTTCCACTTTATCAAAGAAGTCGCCCTGCATCACAAACGACTCGGTGTCGGCAGGCAGGCGGGCATCTTCAATGAGGCGCTCGTGGAAGTGCCGTGCGTTCGGCATCTCGTCGGTGTCAGAGCAGATGGTCACCAGACGCAGCGTGCAGTTCCAGTCGTGGCGGATCTGCAGGGCCAGCAGCAAGGGCAGGTCCAGGTTCGGCATGCGCATGCCCAATGACCACTCGGGACTCTGGTCGGTGACCCACACGTTCACGCGGCGCTCCTGGCTAAGGGCGGCTTCGGGATGCTCGTAGAGCAGCGCCGTGCCCAGGTCGTGCCGTTCGGCAATGTCAACAAAGCCCTGAATGGCATCGGCATCGTGGCGGTGGGCCAGGCCGAACAAGATGTTGGGGCGAAAGGCTGTGCCCCGCAGTACCGACGCGCTCATCTCCACGCCCTCCAAGAAGGTCGGCGCCTTGATGAGAGACGAGGTGGCCAGCAACTCTTCATTGCGAAAGGTGCGCGTAACCTCTTCCAGTCGGTTCAGGCCATTCGAGGAGGGCGCGGTCTGCTCCGTGCACTGCACCCCAATGATGCGGAGCGAGCCCTTCGGTTCGGCCAGCGTGCGCAGAAAGCGAAACGCCCCGTCGAGTTCGGGCCGCGACGTAACGGGCACAAGCAGATCGGGCTTCCAGGCACGTTCGTTGGGCTCGTCGAGCGTGCGGGCTACGTGCTTCGAGGCCCAGTTGGCCAGCGATACGAAGATGCCACTACGCACCGTCTGCCACGGCGTGGTCAGTTGGCGGCGCACCAGGTAGACATACAGCGCCACGATAATCAGCAGTGCCACGAGAGCAAAAACCGCGTTCACCACAAAGAGCGCCAGCGTAGAGGCCGCTACGCCCACGATGGGCACAGCGCGCGGAATCTGAAACGTAGGCCGAAACGACAGCAGTCCCAGGCTCTGCTCAATAGCGACCACCGCGTTGATCATCACGTAGATAACGAGGAAGAACATCGTGATGAGAATCGCCACATTGTCGAGTCCGCCCAACAGCAGGGCGCCAGCCACCAGCGCGCCGGTGGCCATGGTCGCGTTACGAGGCTCACCGCTGTCGGTAAGCGCCCCCAACCAGCGGTGCTTGGGCGTAATCTTCTGCTCGGCCAGCGCCTGCAGCACGCGCGGGGCCGCCACCATGGTGCTAATGGTGGCGGTAAAGGTGGAGGCGAGCAGCCCCGCCAGCACCAACTCCCCCACGGCAGCACGGTCAAGCACAATCAACCGCTCGGCGCGCAGCGTTTCGGGGTCGGCCACCACGCTGTACCATACCGCCATACCCACATACACCAGAAACGCCGTGCCCACCGCGGCCAGGGTGCCTCGCGGAATGCTCTTGCGCGGCGATTCGAGCACCCCCGACATGCTCGCGCCCACCTTGATGCCCGTAGCGCCCGGAAAGAAGATCGCGAAGAGCACCCAGAACGAGACATCCTCGAACGAGCCCCAGAGCTGCGGCGTGTGCAGCGTCGCGTTGCCACCGAACTGCGTAACACCCAGCGCAATGGAGCCCATCGACACCAAGATGATAATCATGACTACGCCCTGCACCTTGAAGGCGATTTTCGAGGAGGCGACCGCAATGCCAAACGTGATGACAAACAGGCTGTACGCCACGAGCCACGGCGAGTGTGCAGGGAAAAGGTAGAGCCAGCCCTCGGTGAATCCGTAGATGTAGAGCGCCCCCGAGAGCGCCTGCCCCAGGTACAGCGGGATGCCAATGCTCCCGCCCGTTTCCAGACCCAGCGACTTGGAGATGATGGAGAAGACGCCCCCGGCCCCAATGTGGATGTTCGTCGTAATCGACGAGAGCGAGAGCGCCGACGTCCCCGTGATGATGAACATCCCCACGATAATGAGCAGCGTGCCCAGCAGGCCCGCCTGCCCCACCACCCAGCCTTCACGCACGTACATCATCAGCCCCAGAATGGTGAGCACCGTAGGGCGATACACCCCCGCAAACGTGCCCAGTCCCGGGGTCGCGTTCTCTGGTGCGTCCTCCGCTACGCTGCCAGATGCCGCATCAGAGGCACCTGATGGGGACGCGACGTCTGTGGATGCTTCGTCTATTGGTGCAGCACTGGGCTCAGGGGATGCGGGCAAGTCCGTTGAGGAATCCGTCATGGAGCAAAGAACGAGAGCAAAAAGAAGCAGCGGCAGCGCAATGCCGCAAGGGATACACTAAGCATACGAACAAGCCGCCCCCAGATTCCACCAAGCCGGGGCTGTGTCGTGCGGAGCGTCCGTTCAACGTTTGCTTTCATCGGTTTCTGCATCGTGCCCGTGTCGCTTTCATGCGGTTTCGCAACCAAGATTGGACGTAGCCCTCAACGCGTCTTGGCATTGGATGACTACCAGAAACGCCTCCATAGTGCATGGCAAGCCCGGCGACACGTAGCCAAAAGATGGCTAATCGCTCACCAGATCCTCACAACGAGGCGCCACCAACAACCCTGTTACACAATGATAATGATTTGATATTGTGTAGATAACATACGAAGCGGATTAGCTGGGGTGTGCCGTGTATCTTGCAAAGTCGAACAGTGCACAGTATTGCACTCCTGTTTCTCTCTCCCCACCCCATGTGTCTATGTCGCTACCGATACGTCTCTGTCGATTTTTATGTGTTGTACTTCTTATTCTCGCCGCCAGCAGCTCCGGGGCGTGGGCACAGGGTGTAACTACCGCCACCATCCGCGGCTTCGTAACAGACGCCAGTGGCGAGCCGCTCCCGGGCGCCAATGTCGTCGCAGTCCACGAGCCCAGCGGCACCGAGTACGGCGTGTCGACCCGTGGCACGGGCACCTACACCATCCAGAATGCCCGTGTGGGCGGGCCCTACACGGTAACCGCCTCGTTTGTGGGATTTGCACCACAGACAGAAGAAGGCATCACGCTTAGCCTGGGCGAAACCTTCCAGCTCAACTTTGAGCTCACCGAGCAAGATATTGCACTCGACGAGCTAACCATTACCGCCGACAGCGACGACGTTATGAATAGCGACCGCACGGGCGCAGTTACCGCCGTCGACCCGGCCCAGGTGGCGCGACTGCCCTCTATCGACCGCTCTACGCGCGATCTCATCCGCACCGATCCGCGGAACGACGGCAACCTCAGCTTTGGCGGGCGCAACTGGCTCTTCAACAACCTCTCGGTCGATGGGTCCTACTTCAATAATCCGTACGGACTCGATGACCCCTCGCCCGGAGGCCAGGCCAACGCCGAGCCGATTCCCTTCGAATCCGTTGAGCAGGTGCAGGTCTCCGTGGCCCCGTTCGACGTGCGTCAGGGCGGATTCACGGGTGCGAACGTGAACACCGTGACCAAGAGCGGCTCTAACGAATTCTCGGGCTCGCTCTACACCTTCTACCGCGATGAGAACTTTCAGGGCAACACGGTAAGCGGCAACGAGGTCATCGCCAACCCCGACCTCACGTTCAACCAGACGGGTTTTACGGCCAGCGGGCCCATCATCGAAAACAAGCTTTTCTTCTTCGTGAACGGTGAGCTCTCGCGCCGCGAAGATCCCGGCACCGATTTCGTTGCGAACACCGACGGCACCGTGGGGCCGGGCGAGTCGCGCGTGCAGCAGGGCGTGATGGAAGACATCCGCCAGCGCATGATCGACGTCTACGACTACGACCCCGGACGCTTTCAGGACTACCTCCACGCCACCGATAACGACAAGCTGCTGCTGAAACTGAACTGGAATATCAGCAGCAATCACGACCTCAGCTTCCGCTACAACTACCTGGACGCCCGCCGCGACCTCGGGCCGAACCCGGTGGCCATCTCGTTTAACGGCACCGGACGTGGGCCCAACGAGCAGAGTTTGCCATTTGAGAGTTCAGGCTACCGCATCAATAACCAGCTCAATTCCTTTGCGCTGGAGCTGAACAGCCGGGGGGATGCGTGGTCGAATCGCTTCTTTTCGAGCTACAGCCGATTCCGGGACTTCCGCGAACCGTTTAGCTCACCGTTCCCAACGCTTGAGATCGGGCAAAACGGGACCACCTACACCACGGTGGGCCATGAGCCGTTTTCGATTAACAACATTCTGGATCAGGATGTGCTGCAAGTGACCAATAACTTCAGCTACTTCGCGGGGCGGCACGTGCTCACCGGCGGGGCCAACTTCGAGCTGTTCTCGTTCTTCAACTCGTTCAATCTGTTCCGCCACGGCCAGTTTGGCTTTCCGGGACTGCCCAACACCTTCCCCTCGGTCGATAATTTCTTCGACGAGACTGACCCGAACGATCCGGTTGCCCTGCGCCCCCTCATCACGCCCGAGTCCGTTCCGTTCAAGGGCGAGTATATCGATGTGGGCCAGCTGGCGTTCTACGTCCAAGACGAGTACGCGCCCACCCAGCGCCTGAACCTGACGTTTGGGCTGCGTGTGGACTTCCCGCTCTACTTCACGGATCCGGTCGACAATCCGTTCTCACGCAATCTGACGGCGCTCGATGAGAATGACGATCCCATCACGGTCGACCAAAGCCAGCTGCCCGACGTAACACCGCTGTGGTCACCCCGCATCGGCTTCAACTGGGATGTGTTTGGCGATCGTACCACGCAGGTACGCGGCGGCACGGGCATCTTTACGGGCCGCATCCCCTTTGTGTGGATTGGCAACGTGATTTCGAATCCAGGTGCTAACCCGAACCTCTTCAGCCCCATTCCGGGCGTAGGGCTCTCTGAAGACGAGATTCCCGCGGACCACTTTACGCAAGATGGCGCGGTGCTGCAGCAGTCGTTCGACCTGAACGGAGTCGTCAGCGACTTCAAGTGGCCGCAGGTGTGGACCACCAACATTGGCATTGACCAACGCCTGCCGGGCGGCTTCATCGCGACGCTTGAAGGCATCTACGGCAACGACCGCAACGCTATTGTGATGCGCAACTTCGACCTGGGCGAACCCACGCGCTTCCTCCAGCAAGACGGTCGCCCGTACTTCGGGGCCGCAGAGGGCGCAAACGAGCTCAACCCCGACGGCGCCGGCATCTACACCCTCGACAACACCAACGAGGGCTATAACCTGAACGTGACCGCAGAGCTCAAAAAAGAGTTTGCGTCCGGTCTGTACACGAGCGTGGCCTACAGCTACACGCAGGCCGAGAGTCAGCTGAAAACCACGGAGATCGCCAGTGCGCTGTGGCAGGAGCTGCCGGTGCAGGGCGATCCGAACGACCCGAACCTGGCCAACTCCGAGTTTGGCATTCGCCACCGCATTAGCGGATCGGCCAACTACCGTCACGTGTGGGGCAGCCGCGACCGGTTTGCCACCACCATCGGGGCGTTCTTCTCCGTGGCCGAGGGCAATCAGTTTACCGTGGGCGGCGGCAACCGCTACTCCTACATCTACTCGGGCGATGTGAACGGCGACGGCTCCGGCTCCAACGATCTCATCTACATCCCGGCCAGCCCGGACGAGATTACCCTGGCCGATCCGAGCCAGTGGGATGCGCTGGATGCGTTCATCGAGCAAGATGACTACCTCAGCGCAAACCGCGGACAGATCGCCGAGCGGTTTGGCGCGGTCAACCCGTGGTTTGCGAACCTGGACCTGCGCATCATGCAGGATGTAGCGTTTGAAGTGAGCGGGGCCCCGCAGCGCTTTCAGCTGAGCCTCGACATCCTGAACGTGCCCAACCTGCTGAATTCGGACTGGGGCGTGCGCAAGGTGGCCCGCGCCTCGGCCACCTCGCCGCTGGAGCTGGACCGCTTCGACAGCGAGGGCGAACCGGTGTTCAACTTCGTGGGCCCCGACTCCACCTACACCGACGACCCGAACCTGCTGTCGCGCTGGCGCATGCAGCTCGGCATCAAGTACATCTTCAACTGATGCATCAGACGGGTCTCACGCCCGCCCCGCAGAAAAACCACGCCCCGCAGTGCTTTGTGCACTGGGGGGCGTGTGTGGTTCGGGGGGATCCGAGCCAAGCCCGTACGTGTTTAGCGACCTGCAACCCGAAAATGGGAGCAGAGCGGACGTTCCGGGTGGTGTCTAAACCAAGTTAGCGGGGCAGAGCCTCTTAACAGCCCGCGTCGCACACCGGCAGGCCAATGCGTGGGTGCTCACCCGGTTTTTGTGTCAGGTCTAAAACGGTTTGATGAAAGAGTAAGCTACGATCTAATCGGCCGGGAAAATGGGTTCCACCTCCAACGTCTTAAGATCAACTGTATACAAGCTACTTACTCGCTGGTAGCCTGTGTAGTAAGCCCGTTCAAAAACTATTTTTTCTTCAGTAGGATGCCAATCCGCTACCCGATCACTGCCATCCTTTCCTCCCGTAATTTGGCGAAGGTTTGAGCCGTCTGCGTTCATTACATACAGATTTCGTAGTCCTTCCTCTGCACCGTATGCAAATACGATCTGCATCCCATCTGGAGACACACGTGGAAGACTAACGTCAGAGTCCGGAAGATCAGTGATCTTCTCTGCACCCGACCCATCCGCATTGGCTACATAGATCTGCCTACGGCGGCCCGGGTCTTCCTCGTTCATGTCCCAATTGACGTAGACAACGCGTTCCCCATCTGGAAACCAGTCGCCCTGCACGCCATACGGGATGAAAATCTCGGCCTCGGTTCCATCCGGGTTCATCATAGAAAGCCCACGCGGCTCCCCCGCAGAGCGGGTGTACAAGATGCGGTCTCCGCCTGGGCTCCACCGACCTACAATGGTGGCATCCAGATCCGGGTTGGAAGAACCCGGCCCGGTTAGGGCAACCAGCGAGTCGCTCTCAAGGTGCAGTTTGTAGAGATGGGAAAACTGCGCACGCGAGTGAAACATGACCCACTCTCCATCAGGACTTACGTCAGGACTGGTTAACCGTCCCGGAGCCACCTGCTCGCGGTCGCCTGTGCTGAGGTCCACGTTCCAAAGCTGGTTGAAGCGGCCCGGATTGGCATTGGTCCCCTCGCGTGTGTGGAGAAAGAAAAGCTCTTCCCCGTCGGCGGTCCACACAGGAGCCTCGGCATCGAAGTCTTCACTTTCAGGGATGTCGGTGTCCCAGGGCGGGGTGTCATCGTTCTCCATCAATGAGCAGCCCCCGAACACCGTGAGGCTTACAAGCAGCCCTCCAAAGAAAAGAAGCCTACATCGCAACCAAGCAGACCAGAGCGAGGATGCGGTATATACCACGTCTTGAGCAAAGCGCAAATAAGACATGTCAGGAAGAGGCGCCAACAACGGGGACAGAAAGCGACACGCTGACCACGCAGGAAGCGAGAGGATGTACGAGAGGCCCGCCCGTGAGATGGAAGCGTGTACTGTATTTTACACTGCACATTTATCGTACGCAGTATCATCGACATTGTAAAATCGCCCCCCCCTGGTCGTCGCACAAAACTAACATTAGGGGCGCAAGACCCGCCTCACGGCGCATCCGGCGCATGAATGAGCGACGTAAGCTGCGGGCCCATGAGTGTGAGCACCTGGGCAGGCAGTGAGCTTGTAAATCGGTACGCGTCGGATTCGGGACCGGGGGCATAGGCGGTAACCGTCCCGTAAAAGCGATCGCCGGCAAAGAAGACAAACGTAGAGGTGCGGTTCAGTGCAATATTGGTGCGGCCTCCGCTCCGCAAGGGGGTGCGGATCCGGTTGTCGCCCGTACCGGTTTTGCCGCCCATCGCAAGCGGCGTGCCGGTGGAGTCGGTAAAGGCCCCGCGAGCGCGAATGGCCGTGCCGCGCTCCACCACATCGACCATTGCGTTGCGGGCCACGGCGGCCACATCAGACGACAGAACGGTGTCGGGTGCAGCCGGCGTCGCGGTAAGCTCGGTGTCGAACGGCGTACCCGCGCCCAGGCGTAACCGGTCGATGCGCTGGGTCGGGTAGCGCACGCCATCGCGCAACAGAATGCCGACCAGCTCGGTGAGCGCATCGGGGCGGTCGGCAGAGCTTCCAATCGAAGTTGCGTACGTGGGCACGAGCCGCTCAAACGGGTAGCCCAGCCGCGCCCATCGCTTGTGGATGCCGACAAACGCCTCCTGCTCCAGAATCGTGCGGATGCGCGTGTCTTGCGCGCCCGTTCGTCGCTGAAAGAGCCACTGGTACACCTCTTGTCGCACCTCGGTGCTGGCGTCGAGCATCTCGGTACGGGTGGATTCGGGGTTCTCGCGCAGATAGTGAGCCAGCCACAGCTCCAGCGGGTGGATGCCCGCCAGGTAGCCCCGATCTTGCCACGACAGGTCCGCCGTCTCCGCTCGACGTACCGCTGCGACCAGCTGGTCGTCGGAGAGGGTCTCTCCGCCCCGCGCATAGCGACGCAGGAAATTGACCACGTCTTCGGCAGGCGCGTCCGGGTCAATGGCGCGGTACGCCCAGGCCAGGCGCTGCACCGGACGTTCGGGATGGCGCTCGCCCAGCACGGTAAACACGTCGCGGTTGGGCGTGTCGGGATACGCAGCATAGAAGCGATTCAGAAAGTAGCTTCCTTCCTGATCCGCAAAGCGTGCCAGGTAGTCCGGGCGGCGGGCATCGCTGGGGTCGCCAAGCATCGCGCCCGGCTGGCCGGGCAGGCGCGCCCTGTGGTAGTTGACGATGTCGCGCATCATGCGAATAAACGGCAGGTTGATCGACTGCCGAAAGGCCGCCGTCACCGTGGGACGCAGGCTGTCGCTGCTGGTGCTGAAGTTGCTAAAACGATGCTGCCCGCCGCCGGTGAAGAACCGCTCGTACGGACTGGCCGAGTAGCGGCGGTCCATGGCGGCCTCCAGCAGGGCACGACGCGACAGATCGGGCGTGCGCTGCAGTTCTTGGAGGACCCAGCGCGTGAGCGCGTCGTTATCGGCCACCGGCACCGTCTGCAACGAGTCGGCGGACTGCCCGGCGTGGGTGTCGTAGAGCTCGTCAATCAGCTCCAGGTACGTTACGAGCGTGCGCAGTTTGGCGGTCGAGCCCAGCTCCAGCTTCGACCCGCGGTTGATGTCAAAGGGGCCGTCGAACGTGTCGGCTTGTAGGCGCACCACGTTGGCGGTGGAGTCGCGTTCGTACAGCACCACCGCGTACTCCACATGCGACGGGTCGCCCCGGTCAAGCATGCGAGGGGCCATGAGTCCCGCGCTGCGCACAAAGTCTGGATCTTGCAACTGCTCCAGCAGCGCGGCCACCGCGCGTTGTGCCGAAGCGTCATAATGCGTGTGCGCCGTCAGGTCGAGCCGGTCCAGCGCCGGAAGCGACGGCACCGATAGCTGTTGCAGCAACTGGATACGCGTGGCATTGGCCGCTTTCCGGGCAATGAACGACTCGGTCGCCGGAGCCACGGCTCGCGTACGTCGGGCGGGGCGCACGGCCTGTGCCGCATCGCGCAGCGCCGGAGCAATGATGCCGGCCTCGGCCAGTACGGGCAGATACGCATCCGCCAGCTCCGTGAGCGCCTCGTGCCCGGCCTCCGACTGGAAAAAGCGCGAGGGACTGCGCGTCGACAGAATAAGCTGCAGCACCTGCCGGTACGCCAGGGCCTGTTCGTCGGTCGGCGTGTGGGTGGTATCGGCGGCCTGCAGATGCACGTTCACCGTATCGAGGCTGGTGTCGTACCAGGCCCAGAGGCCATCGCCCAGACCGTTGACCTCGCCGTGCCCGGCAATGGCTGCCAGCGGGAGCAGGTTCAGGTACTCGGCTACCAGGCGCCGTCGCGCATCAACCGTTCGGGGGCCATTTAGATAACTTTGGATCGAGGCCGATGCCATCTGGCGCAGCTTGTCGACAGGTCCGGTCGTCTGTCCGCCCGGCGAGTTGCGCACCTTGTCGAGCTGCGTAGCCAGCGTGCTACCGCCCGGCCCGCCCTCGGTAAAGCCCAGCGCATCAGTAAGCTGCCGCCCCGATGCGTACGCAAAGCGCCGCCACTCAATCGCCGGGTTTTTGCGCGGGTGCACGTCGTTGAGCAGCGCCCGGTTTTCGATGAAGAGCAGCGTCTCGCGTACCAGGCGTGGAATCGAGTCGGGGACGGCGTACACGCGCTGCGGGTAGCGGGCTGAGGCAAGTGGGGTGGCTGTGCGGTCGAGCACATCGAGACCGGCCTGCTGCTTTGGCACATAGGGCGGCGCAAGCCCGATGTCCATATGCGTAGCAAATCGGTCGGAGACCTGCGCCTGCCGGGCAATCGCAAAGCGTCCACTCTGCGTTAGGCTGTCGATGAACGCAGGCAGCGCTACGTATCCCAACCGCTCATTAAACGGGCCGCTCGCCGGAAAGCGAATGGACGGGCTGGGGCCGTCATCGACCTGGTACGTGAGCCCCGACGCATACCGCGACAGCAGCTCGGACTGCAGCCACGACGTGCGCAGTTCGGCGCGGATGAGCAGCACGAGAGGCACGCTCAGCGCACACGTCAGCATCAGCGCGCGGGTCCACGGCGGCGCGCTTCGTATCCACCCAGCTACGGCCTGTCCCCATGCCCCTACACGCTGGGCGGCGGGATGCTGCGTGAATGAGTCGATAAATGAGGAGTCGAAGGAAGGTCTCATAGTTGGTAGTTAACCGCAAAAGCAAAACGCTGTTCACAATAGCATATGACGCCACTGCGTGCAACTGCAGGGGCAACGTAACACGTCCTCAACGGACTGAACCCGCATCGCCGCTTGTGTTATGAGGGAGGCACACGCACCGTCTTCTTCACAACGCATCCCTCTACCCCTATGGAATATCGTCATTTAGGACGCTCAGGACTCAAGGTGTCGGCGCTCTCGTTTGGATCGTGGGTCACCTTCGGCGAGCAGATCGACGAGGACCGCGCTCGCGCCTGCATGACCGCCGCCTACGACGCCGGCGTCAACTTCTTCGACAACGCGGAAGCCTACGCCAGCGGGCAATCCGAGGTCATGATGGGCAACATTATTCGCTCGGAGGGCTGGACGCGCTCGGATCTGGTCGTGTCCACGAAAATCTTCTGGGGCGGCTCCGGGCCGAACGACCGTGGCCTCTCGCGCAAACACATTGTGGAGGGCACGCAGGCCTCGCTCAAGCGCTTGCAGATGGACTACGTGGACCTCATCTTCTGCCATCGCCCCGACCCCGAAACGCCCATCGAGGAGACGGTGCGCGCCATGAACCACGTCATTGATCGCGGCTGGGCGTTCTACTGGGGCACCAGCGAGTGGACCGCCGAGCAGATCCGGCAGGCCTACGAAGTGGCGCGGCGCGAGCATCTCATTCCGCCCGTCATGGAGCAGCCGCAGTACAACATGACGCATCGCCAGAAGGTGGAGCGCGACTACCAGCCGCTCTACCGCGACTTTGACCTCGGGCTCACCACGTGGAGTCCGCTTGCCAGCGGTATTCTCACCGGCAAGTACAACGATGGCATTCCCGAAGGCAGCCGCCTGGATCTCGACAAGTATGCGGGGTTGCGTAAACGTCTGGAAAGCGACGACGGGCAGCGCCAACTGGAGGCCGTGCGTCAGCTTACGCCCATCGCCGAGAATGAGCTGGACTGCACGATGGCACAGCTTGCACTGGCATGGTGCCTGAAGAACGAGCACGTGAGCACCGTGATTACGGGTGCCTCACGCCCGGAGCAGGTGCACGAGAACATGGAGGCGCTGGAGGTGGCTGAGCGTCTCAGCCCCGAGCACATGGCGCGCATTGACGACATCCTCGACAACGCGCCTGCCGCCCCCACGAACTGGCGGAATGCATAAGCGCGGTGGCAGTCAATCTTCATTTTGATGGTTGCCTGCAATCGGCCCCCACGAAGCCTGTCATGGTGAGCGCAGTCGAACCATCTCCTTGGCGTTCAGAAGATACGGCGGGACAGAAGATCCTGCCCACTTCGGGGGAGATCTTTATTCACTGCGTTCATCAGTCGCTTCGCTCATGTCAGGACTTCGCGTCTCCTTGGCGGAGCCGCTCCGCACTCTAAAAGCACTTCCTCCCCACGGTCGGGGCGCTCAAGATGAAACCGTGTTAACGGGGCATGCTGCAACCCAAACATTGACCTGTGACACAGCAGTAGTGCTATCTCATGAATGATCACCAAGATCTGACAGGTCTCGAAAGACCTGTCAGATCGATTCTGGCTCTGTCATCCCCCACCTGCATCCTGACAAGTCAACCCTGCGCCCGACGGTCCCCCGTCGGGCGCTTTCGTTAGCGCTTCCTGCCGGGGGCGCTGTACACGCAGGGGCAACCGGGCAGCGCTACTCACTCCGCCACCTGAATCTCCACGCGCCGGTTTAGGCGCCGCCCTTGGGCGGTTTCGTTGGAGGCGACCGGATTTCGCGGACCGAATGCGCCAATCTCAAGCGTGCGCGACTGGATGTCGTGCTCCGTATCCAGGTAATGCGCTACCGCAGCGGCACGTGTGGCCGAGAGGTACCAGTTGCTTGGGTATGTGCCTGCAAGCGACGGACCAATGGGCCGGTTATCGGTGAAGCCTTTGATGCGGAAGTCGCGGCTGTTGTATTCGCTCTGGAGGATCGTAGCCAAGCTGTCGAGCGTGCGGCGGCCCCGATCGGGGATCCAGGCGCTGCCCGATGGGAAGCGAATCGGGTCGCCAAGTTGCACCATATCAGCCCCGCCGGCTTGGCTGCGCAACGCCGCTACCGAGTCGCGCGCAGCAGCAAGCTGCGACTGTAGGGTTTCATTCTCGGATGCGAGCGCTTCGATACGTTCGGCCTGTGCTGTGCTATCCTCGTCGGAGCCGCAGCCCGCAACGAACAAGCCCAGCGCCAGCACCAGAGCGGCCAGCCCGCGGGGCACAGCCGCTACCAAAACGGATGAAATGCGAGGAGTCGTATCCATAATACAAATGGGTATGAGGAAAGGCAGCGCGTAACGGTTACGCAGTATACAGATGCGCAACCCGAGGGGCCACGGTTTCCATGTGGCGGCGCAGCGATGCGTAGCCGATGTGCGCATGCAGCACGGGCCAGCGCGCCCAGGTGGCCCGGCGGATGCCCTCGGCAGCCTGCGGGGTAAAGGTGCAGGCCGATGTGCGCATCAGAAACCAGTGCGTGGTCTTTACAGCGTACTGCTGCGCCGTGGCATACCCGTGGCTGGTGATGCCCAAGGGAGCATGCAGCGTGATGTCCTTGATCCCGATTTCTTCGCGCACCTCGCGCAGCGCGCACTCCACAACCGACTCGCCCACGTCCTGCTTGCCCTTGGGCAGATCCCACGCACCACGCCGGTAGATGGCACAGACCGTAGGCACGGGCGTGGGCGGATGCGCAGGAACAACGTATCCTCCAGCGGCGCGCATAGCCACCGGCGGACGGTACGGCGCTACGTTGCAGAGTGCTTCGGGCGGAAGCGAGGAGGCGGCGCCCTGAGCACAGGCATGCATCGGGAGCCGGGTCGTGTCAACCACAACCACAGGCGCGTTGGTCGTTGGGGGCTGTACCTGCCAGCGCAGCGGGTCGGCCCCGGTGGCGTGGAGCCCCTCGCGCGCCCACACATCTGGCTGGTATGGCACATAATTGACCACATGGTAAGCGAGCATAAGAAGGAGCGCGACGCGCACGGGAAATCAACAGAACCAACGGGATTGGCGCATACTTACGAGCCCGACTGAAGTTGAGAGGCGTTCATCGGTAGACGCGCCCTCGCGGCCACGATCTCGCTGATGTGGCCCTGGATGCATCAAACGGAGCGCCACAAACGTAATATTTAGCATAGCTAAGCTACGAAGTCGGCAGAGACCGGAAAGCAAGTTGCATTCAACCACTGCCTGCTCTACGTTGCGAAGCATCTGCGCAACGCATCTGCCTTGCGCCCTTGTCTTGATCCGCCGTTTTCGGTGTTATGCGCGACACACTTTCTGCAGGACGTTGGATTACTCGCTATGGGTGGGAGGAGCTGCGCCGCGACGGAGCCGCCGGGCTGGCCATCGGCGCGATGCTCATTCCGCAAGGCATGGCCTACGCCGTCATTGCGGGGGTGCCGCCCATCTACGGGCTGTACGCCGGGCTCATTCCCCTCTTGATATACCCGTGGCTGGCTACCTCGCGCCATCTGGTCATCGGGCCCGTGGCCATCGACCTGCTCATTGTGTCGGCGGCAGTGGGCATGATGGCCGAGGCGGGCACCGACCGCTACATTGCGCTGGCTGTGGCTATGGCGGCTATGGTAGGCATCACCCAGATCGCCATGGGGCTGGCCAAACTCGGGTTCGTAGCCAACTTGCTCTCACGCCCCGTCATCGACGGGTTCACCTCGGCAGCCGCCATCATCATCGCAGCAAGTCAGCTGGAGCACCTGCTGGGCATCGACATGCCGCAGTCGCAGTACGTGCATGAACTGGTCTGGGCGGCGCTTACACAGGCCGGCACGGTGCACACCCTCACCCTGTCGATTGGCCTGGGCAGCATGGTGCTGCTGTGGCTGCTCCGCCGCTTTGCGCCACGCATCCCACAGGCTATTGTGCTGGTCGTAGTCATGATTCTGGGTAGCTGGCTGTTCAATTGGGAGGCGCAGGGTGTAGCCGTGGTGGGCGATATTCCCAGCGGACTGCCCGGCTTCGCCATTCCCGATGTGACGCTCGGCGACCTGCAAACCCTCCTGCCCGCCGCGGTAACGCTGGCCCTGGTGCAGTTTATGAAAGACATTTCGTTGTGCCGCCTCTTTGCCACGCGCAACAAGTACACGGTAGACGCAAACCGTGAGCTTATGGCGGTGGGCGCAGCCAACCTGTTCGGCAGCTTCTTCCGCAGCATTCCCGTGTCGGGCAGCATCTCACGCTCAGCCCTGAACGACCGCCTGGGGGCCCAAACGCCCCTGCACAACCTGTTTGCCGCGCTGGTGATTGCCCTTACCCTGCTCGTGCTTACCGGGCTTTTCTACTACCTGCCCATGCCTGCGCTGGCTGGACTCATCATGATGGCCGCCCTCTCATTGGTCGACAGCAACGAGCTCAAAGCGCTCTTCGAGGCGCGCCGCCGCGACTTTGTAATTGCAATGGTTACGGCGGCGGCTACGCTGCTGGTAGGCATCCAGGAAGGCATCGTGTTTGGCATTGGCGCCACGCTGCTGGCCGTGCTTTACCGCATCAGCCGACCCAACGTTGCCGAACTGGGCCATGTGCCCGGCACCCGCCTCTTCCGCGATATGGAGCGCTTTGGCCAGGCCGAACGGCTCGACAACATCCTGGTGCTCCGCGTGGATGCCGCGTTCTCGTTCGCCAATGCCGAGTTCTTCAAACAGTACATCTTAGAGAAAAGCGAACGCGAAGGGCGCAACGTGCGCGTGGTCGTCATCGACGGCACCAGCATCAACGATCTGGACACCACAGCCATTGAGGCGCTGGGCACCGTCATCGATTCGCTCAAAGAGTCGGATATCGAGCTGCACTTTACCGGGCTCATCGGGCCGGTGCGCGAGGTGGTCCGCCGCTCAGGACTCCATGCGCGCATGGGCGAAGATCACTTCCACATGGATCCCCACGACGCCGTGGTCTCCATCATGCGCAATTGGGACGACGGTGATGAGCAGAGCGAGCGCCTGCAGGCCTACGAGCAGAGCACCGAGCCCGAGCATAAAGATCCCACCCCAATGGCGTCGTAGCAACTGGGGCACCTGCTGCATCGCTCGCTTCACGTTATGTTTGCGGATGCAGTGGGTCTACTCGTGTACCAAGGCAGCACGGGCATCTCCATAGCGCATCTGCATCATGCTACATCAGACCGCCTCACGTTTCGCTTTTCTGCCAACCGTCCTGTCTTTCGCAGTGCGCAGGAGTGCTCTCGTCCTGGTGCTTCTGATCGCAATCGGTTCACTTGTACCACGTGGCACGCTGCAGGCACAGCCCGTGGCCGACACCACCTTCACGTGGCGCGGCTATACGCACGAAAGCCGCACGCACCTGCAGCTTTACCCCGGCCCGCCCGACGACGAGAACCGCGATCATACCGTGGTCCTGCGCGAACTGGCCGCAAACACCGGCCCCACCGTGCTCGACGATATTGAATACGTAGCCGAGCAGGTCGGTCGGGCGTTCGGCATGGACCCGGCGCGCGTGGCCTGGGTCGTGCACTGGGGCGCGTTCTCATACGAAGGAGCTTCGGATTCCGACAAGGAGGTCTTGGTGCGCATCACGTTTCGACGCACCAGCACCGAGCGCCTAAGCGCACCATACTGGCGCATCATCACGCCAACCGACCTGCGCGAACTGACCGCCAACCACTACCAGGATCCATAGCCGAAAAGGACCCGGTTCTGCCTCAAGGAAACAGTAGATGCCAGCATCCATGTGAATGCCCATAGACAAGACACTTCATGCCCATCTCATTCAGCATATGTATGATCTATTATGAGTACGCCGGATACCGAACTTCTTCTTCGAGATCCCTCAGGAAGAACGGCTGAAGCCTTACTTTCTACGGAGCAATACGAATGGATAGCACACCGCGCCGAGCAGCACGATATGTCGCCTGCCCAGTTTATAGAGCATATGCTGGAACGCCTGCGCCGGGCTGAGGCCATTCATGAGCGCGCTAAGCAATCCGACACATTTAAGCGCGTTACCGACGAACGAACGCTCTTAATTCCAGATCGCGACCCCGAAGAAGCGGCTGACGCGGAGTCCGATGCCAACTCCACGCGCTTTGATGACGACGATCGTTCACTGTTTGATTTTTCACCCCCAACGCCTTCCGACTGCTAAGGTGGCTCACCTGATTAGGCGAACCCAAACACATAAAGCCCCTCAGTAAACGAGCTCCAACACATATCTCCCTGCATTCTGTCTTTGAAGTGAGCCCTCCTTACAAGGATACGCTTTGTGAAGCATACACTGGCCTTTCAACTGTTTGCCACTGTGCCGTTTGCCTACCCGATGGCTTCCTTACACGCACGCAGGTGCGCCCTCAACATACTAACAGGCACCGCCGAGCTCCCACCCTCAGCGGTACCTGTTCACATCCTGCGGTTAGACAAAGGACACCCTGGCAACATAGCAATTGCACAGCGCATCGGGATGTGGCCGTATCACGTTTAGGGCACTACAATGGTTACAACCAAACGGCAAATGGGTGCACAACACGTGAAAACTCTCCCAACGATGGTATTCTGGTAGTGAATAGACGTTGAGTAGTAGCCTTTCTGATACAAATCTTTCCCGCGGCAAACGACCTTGATCCAGAGCAGACAAGGCCCCCAGCCTAAAAATTAAAACACGTATACAGACAGGTATTGCTATCACAAAAATGACTTAGCAGGAACTTTGAGCTTCTTATCACTTTAAGCGTGCCAACTATTTACCTTATCACAACATGTTCTGCTCATAACGCCTGCCGGCTCTTTTTTTGTGTTCTGTGGAGACATACGACAGTATGTACTCTCATCGATACACGGCTATGGCATATGCGACGGCTCTTTCCCAGACTACAGCTGTTTCTTTTCAACGCATTCTTGCGTTTAGGAAAAAACCAGTTGGGCTTTTGATTTGCGATCGGCAGCGAGACGCGATATGATAGAAACAGGACTCTGATGAGGATATGTAGCACCAAGGGTATGACGTTGGGATCCAGTTCATTAAACCCAACGGCACCACCTCAACACCAGCACTGTCGGTTAGGAAGACGTACCCTGAGGCGCAAATCGTAAAACCCAAACAAGCTCTGCATGACACACACGCTCTGGTGGTACCGCAATGATGCGCAGGGCTTGTAGAGGGGCATTCTTCACATTCACAGTTCTTTACACTAAAGACAATGCCTCGTGTCGGAGCCTTGTACCATGCTCCCCACTTCTCGGGACAAGGGAAACTGTGAACAAAAATAGCATATTGATAGATTGTGCAGATGAGAACACCTATGGATGTATCGAAATGGTGGAGTTCAGTTAGCCTCTGGAAAGTTATTGCTGGCATGCTGCTCTTGGGATGCTGTACGACTCCCGAAATCCGCGCATTTCAGCAGCATCTGACGGCGCAGCCCTCTACGGGATCTGCCGTTCAGATAGCACCGTCGCATGTTGCCCAACAGTGGACGGTGGAGGACGGCCTGCCCGTCAATACCATTAATGATCTTTTGCAGACCGATGATGGCTACCTGTGGTTAGCTACCTTCGACGGCCTGGTCCGCTTCGATGGTGTGCAGTTTACCGTCTACCAGTCGGGGGCGTACAGCGGACTGCCCAGCAGCCGCATCCTCAAGCTATTTGCCGATAAAAACGACCTGTGGCTGCATATCGAATCGAAGGAACTCGTGCACATGCAAGCCGGGCAGTTTCGCGTGGTAGACCTCCCCGATGTATACGACGTATTTCGCACAGCAGACGACCGGCTCTGGGTGAGCACGCAGCAAGGGCTCTACCAGCAGGTGGGCCGTGATTCGTTTGAGCGCGTTGCCCCAGAATTACAGGCGCTTGTGTCGACTGTACACCAGACCCCCGATGGCGCACTGTGGATGGGAACGAACACGAACGGCGTCTATCGGCACCTTCCCGACGGCACGCTTACGCACATCACCGAAGCGGATGGCCTTGCTGATACAAACATTATTGCGCTGGAATCTGCCCCTGATGGTAGCACGCTCATTGGGTCGTGGGTCGGTCTTCAGCGGTGGGAAGACGGCCAGCTGATGCCTGTCACCTATCAAGGTGAAGCACTCACGTCTCCCATCTTCCAGATGGAGTCCACCAGTAATGGGAATGTGTGGCTCCGCACGGAAACCCATGTATATCGCTACCAGGACGGCCAAGTAACGCAGGTAGCAACGCAAAGCGAGCGTCCCACCTTTCAGCCCCAAGGCAGTTTGGTGGAGCACAGCCCCACGGGAGCCGTCTGGATCAACGCATCGCATACGCTGTGGTATCAGGGAGCCAACGTTTTTTCGGCCCCTGCCGAAATCTCACAGGTCATGTACGACCACGAGCAGAGTCTCTGGGTTGGCACACAGGGCGAAGGCCTGTTTCAGGTGCGACCGTCGCAAGTCGACATGTACGGGATCCCCGAGGGCCTGGCAAGCAGCAACGTCTACTCTATCCTGCAGCGGTATAACCAAAGCATCTGGCTGGGCACGCTGGGAGGTGGGGTCACACGCTTTACCATGCGCGATACCACCTCCTTTACGTCTTCCAAAGGCACCGCAGTCCTCGACAACGTGTGGGCCCTCCACGAAACGCGCGACAGCACGCTCTGGCTGGGCGGGAATCGGCTCTGCGAATGGACGGGCACCGGATGTGTCCGTCCTGATGCCGAGGGGCCAATCGTCGACAAACGCATCCTCGTCATTCATGAGGACCGCACGGGCCGCCTGTGGGCCGGTACCATCGACGGACTCTACCGGCGCTCCGCCTCATCAGAAAATAGTCCTGGCGCGTGGGTTCGCTACGGCCCCGAAAACAGCAACCTGCCCCATCGCATTGTGCGCAGCGTCCATGAAGCCCCGAACGGTGCGCTCTGGTTTGGAACCAACGGCGGTGGGATAGCCATCTACCACGAAGGCGCCTTTCTACCCTTTACGACTGCCCACGGGTTACCCTCTGACCTAATACGGCCTGTGTGGCAGGATGCAGACGGTGTGTTCTGGGTGGGAACAGAAGACCGCGGCCTCGCACGTATCGTCCTGCCCGATGAGGTCCCGCTGGCCAAAGCGATTCACGAAGCCGACATCACCACGTACACCGAACAGAACGGGCTCTTCGACGATGGCATCCACCACATTGAAGAGGACCACCAGGGTCGCCTGTGGATGAGTTCGAACCGGGGCGTGTTCTGGGTTGAGAAGGAAGACCTGAGCGCTGTAGCCGCAGGTACGCAGACCCAGGTGCCGTCAACAAGCTACGCCGAACGCGACGGCATGCGCAACCGCGAAGCTAATGGCGGTACGCACCCCGCCGGTATGCGCGACGATCAGGGCCGCCTCTGGTTTGCAACGCAAGAGGGAGCAGCTGTCTTTCAGCCCGACAGTATTCAAGACAACTCAGTGCCTCCTCCCGTACACGTTGAGCACGTTGTAACCGCCGATAGCACGTATAGGCGTCTCGCCTCCGAAACGCTTCGGCTGGCTCCCCATGAACGCGACTTTACGATTGCCTATACCGCGCTCAGTTTCGTCGACCCCTCTCAGGTTCAGTTTGCGTACCAGCTGCAGGGCTTCGATTCCACCTGGCACACGCCCACCCAGGGACGCACTGCCGCGTACACCAACATTCCACCCGGAACCTACACATTTGCCGTGCGCGCCAGCAGTCACAACGGCACCTGGAACACAAATGGAGCTACCCTCCAAATCATGGTGGCTCCATACTTTTACGAAACGTGGTGGTTTTGGGGAGGCATGGCTCTGCTGGGCCTTGGTACGATAGTCGCAGGCTACCGGATGCGGGTGTGGCACCTCAAAAAACGGCAGCATATGCTCAACGAAAAGGTGGAAGATCGTACCGAAACCATCCGGGTAGAAAAGGAAAAGAACCAACAAGCGTTGGCAACGGTCATTGAGCAAGCCCAGCAGTTGGAGCAGGTCGATGCTTCGCGCACGCGCTTCTTCTCACATATTAGCCACGAGCTTCGGACGCCTCTTACGCTCCTGCTCGGTCCCATTAACACTCTCCTGAAGACCGATGCCGATACCCTCTCTTCGTCAAGACGACAGCAACTCCGTATGGCACAGCGCAGTGCGCAACGGCTGGTCGACCTTGTAGACCAACTCCACGACTTGGCGAAAGTTGAAACCGGCACCCTTTCCGTTCAAGCCGAATACGCAGACATTGTAGCAACCATTGCCGAGTCGGTGAACACCTTTAACAGCTTGGCTATTCAGCACAGCATCACGCTAACGTGGGAGGCGTCTCCCAGCACGTATGTCATGGCCTTCGACAAGACAAAAGTCGAAAAGGTGGTAGCTAATCTGCTGTCGAATGCGTTTGAGGCAACAGATAACGGGGGAACGATCCGAGTCACAATGCAGTCTGCTAATCTTGACTCCAACGCGTCGGAGCGCGGGGTCAAGCTCTGTGTCGAAGATACCGGTGCGGGAATTCCACCTGACCAACAGGAGTACTTACAAAAACACTTCGATCAAGAAAGCAGCACATGGACGCTTGGCAACCCGCGTCTGGGCATTGGCCTGAACCTGGTGCATGAACTCGTGTGCTTGCATGGCGGCACCGTCGACTTTGACAGCAAGGAAGGACGCGGCACGCGTTTTACGGTGTACCTGATGGATCAGTCTGAGCATGTGGACGGGGGCACGGTGAACACCCCTCAGCCGGAACCGCTCTCTGATCTCCAGCTCGATGGCACACGCACATTCGAGCTGCCTGCGGCTCCATTCGTGCCCGAAAGCGATCCCGCAGAAGGCCCCCCTCCCCATCCGAAGGCGACCTGTCGACCCCAACGGCTCCTCCAGACGGTCCAGACCCTCCCGAGGACGACCGCCCTGTGGTGCTTATCATTGACGATGATGACGACTTTCGCACGTATATTCGCTGGCACCTTTCTGCCCAGTATCATGTGAAGGAAGCCGCTGGCGGACACGCCGGGTACGAAGCGGCCCAGCGCATCCTACCAGATATTGTGCTCCTGGATGTCATGATGCCTGCGCTCGACGGGTTTGAGCTATGTGCCATGATCAAGGAGCACCCCGACATTGATCACATTCCCGTTATCATGCTCACAGCACGCGCCGACGCGGAAAGCAAAGTCAAGGGGCTGGATACAGGAGCTGATGCGTATCTGACGAAACCGTTTGATTCTAATGAGTTAGAGGTGCGTATCGAAAATCTTCTGGCCTCGCGTCGTACGCTGCAAGAGGCGTTCCAACGCCATGGAGATGCCCCGGATGCTGCAGTCTCGCCCCTGTCCCCTTCCCTGCCTCCCACTCCGGATGCTGAACCAGAGCTCGTCGAATCAATCGAGACGTGCATTGCTGCATCCTTTTCTGACCCGGAGTTCGGGGCTACCGAATTGGCTGAAGGCATCGCACTGAGCCCCTCGCATCTGCGGCGCAAAATGAAGATGCACTATGACCGCACGCCCATCCAGCTGATTCGCTATCGGCGGCTGCAAGCCGGAGCCCAACTGCTGCGTAACCAACCGGATACCACCATCGGAGAGGTTGCTTATGCGGTCGGGTTCAACAGCCAGTCGTACTTTACGCGGTCGTTTCGAGACGCATTTGGACAGACGCCGTCTGCGTATCGCACGGAGCATGGGTCATGAGCTGCCCCCCCGTTGCAGCAGTGGATGTGAGCGCGTACATATGCGCTGAATGCCACGTAGATGGCCGCGCAGCAAGCGCCATTTGTTGGAATGCGAAGAGGCCGCCATTGCCAGTGCCTCCCCCAGCGTGGCCCACCAGAATGCCGCGGTGTGGACTGGGCCGGGTAGGTTCTTTTGCACAAACCACGCACGCCAGGCCAGGCGCTCGGTCGCGTAGGTATTTAAACGAGCCCGATTGACAGGAGACGGGTAGTGGTTGAGCCGTGCCTGGGGCTGGAAAAGCAGCGGCCACGACGCCCCCACACGGTACGAGAAGTCCAGGTCTTCAATGCGTGGCGACGGCCCCTCGGCTTCAGCGTCGAATTGATGCGTAGCGAACACCTCACGCCGATAGGCACAAGCGCCTCCGGGCATCCACTGTACCGGCACCACCTGACTGCCTGTTCTGCGCAGCGGCGTCGTGCGTCCAGATGGGAGCACAGCCCCTGGCGTCCGACTGTCAAGCAGAAAGAAGCGGCGTATCCACGACGGAGCGGGCGGCGGCGGTCGCTCCGGCTCGCATACGCATCCGGCCACGCCCCCTGCTTTCGGATGCTGACGAAGCGCGTCTGCCAGGTGAACAAAGTACTGGGGATGCACCTCGACGTCGTCGTCCAGAAAGTGCACGACCCGAGTCGATGGGGGCAACACTGCTACACCGTAGTTGCGCTGCCGACTGGCTGCAGGGTCGCCCGGAAATGCGTGGTAATCCACATGCAGCGCGGGCACGTCTCGCAGCACGTGCTGGTTAGCACGGGCCTCGTCGGCATCACTGCCGTCTACGAGCACAATGTGGAGGGCCTCCGCCTCTTCTGTCCGGGCTACGCTGCGCAGGGTACGCGCCACATCGGTGGGGCGGTTTCGGGTGGCCAAAACGAGCGCGTGGGCATCAAGCATGGACCTACAGACCGAGGATAAAAAGACGCTAACCGGATGTTATGCTACGGGCTGCAGGGCATACAGCCGCGCCAGCAGATCGTGCACCCGCTGTGTGGGCGTGCCATGGATCATCCAATGCAGCGATTGGGTGTCGTAGGGCGCATCCGGATGGGAAGCGGGTGCGGCCTCTGCATCCGCCCATACGAATACGGACGTGCCTGCGGACTGTACGCGCTCAATTAGGGACGGCATAGCTGGGGTGTCGAGGTCGTGGGCATTCACCACAACCGCGTCGTATCCGCTCCAGATGGCGGCAGGCGGATTGGAATCAGGATGCCGGGCGGTAATCGCCAGATGCGTGGCGCCGCGTTCGGGCGTTTGGAGCTGCTCAGCAAGCGAGTTGGGCGCCTCGGGATCGGGCTCAACAACGGCGACCCGAAGCCGCTCATCATCAGAAAGCGGACCAGCGGGGAGGGCGTCGTGCAGATGCTCGTCGAGGGCCGCTTCGTGCAGAAACGCCGCGAGCTCCGTCTGGAATGGCGGATCGTGCTCGGCCCAGTCGGTAAGGAATGGGTTCATGATACAGGTACGCAGCAGCGTAAGTGAGGCGTCGGTGTCCACCGCATCGGCGACCAGCGCATCCGGCAACACGCCGCGTAGCACGTGCTCGTAGGCGCGGGCTTCGACCTCGGTCTTCGATACCAGAAAATCGTACTGGTTGATGTCCTCGCGCCCGTCGACCGTCATGCGCGTCCAGATGCGCTCGGTGTACTCGTTGAGTGCGGCTATCGTCTCGAAGCCCGACTGCGGCATCAGCACAAAACAGTAGCCCACGGTGTCGGGCTCGGCCAGTGGGTGCAGTTCGATCCAACTGTCGATGGAGAAACGCGCGTGCATGGCTTCGACCAGCGCCTTGTTCACAGCAATGCAGTTCTTCATGAGCTGGCCGTGCCCCTCGGGGGTGAGCGGCACCATCGCTTGCGAAAGGTAGCAGCTTACGGCGGCGGCGCCGGGGCGCGAGCCTTCAAGCGTCCATTGCCCCAGAAAGCCACCAAAGCCCGAGCGGTCGTCGTCGGCCAGATAGGGCGCGGCGTACGAGATGGCATCGCGCAGGTGGTAGTCACGGAAGAGCACCGCGCCGGCGGGATACGGAATGTACCCGAACTTGTGGGGGTCGGTCGTGATGGAGTCGGCCTGGCTCATGGCCGCGATGCCGTTGTACACCTCGGCATCAACCAGCGCGTTGGGACCGTTCAGGGCGTCGGCGGTCACGTCTTCGTACGGGACGATGGCGCCGGTGTCGTCTTTGGGCAGCATGGAGGCAAAGTAGCCCCCAAACGCGGCGTCGCAGTGGTGCCAGAAGGAGAGCCCGTGCGCGGCGGCCTCCACGCGGAAAGCCTCGATTTTATGCAGCGGGTCGACCGCGCCCTCTTCGGTCGTGCCGCAGATGCTAACCACACTCAGCACCGGCTGCTGGTTCTCTGCGTGCGTGCGGATGCGACGGGCCAGCGCCTCCATGTCCATGCGGATGCGGTCGTCGGTGGGAATGGTTTCCAGCGCATCGGCCCCGAGGCCCACCACGTCCAGGTTTTTCTTCCAGCAGTAGTGAGCGGCCTGCGAGATGAGCACTTTCGGCAGGCGCGCCGGGTCGTTCGGAAAGGTCTCGTTGTAGGAGAGCAGAAACGACGCGAGTCCGGCGGTGCGCACGCTGGGGATAGCCTCCTGAAATGCCTGGGCGGTGGCGCGGTCGGCCTCGGCCAGTTGCGTTTTGATGCGCAGGTGCAGATCGGTAATCTCGGGGATGGGCAGGTTCGACAGCGCAAACGTGGACAGGTCCTCAAGCTGCGCAGTATCGCCCTGCGCGGTCTGCACCTCCAGGCGCGACATGTGCGCAAAGTCGGCGTGGGTCTCGCCCACAAGCCGCACTGCGAGCGGGTAGAGGCGCACGTTGCGCGCCATCCAGAGGGCTTCGAGATTGGCAACGGTGCCGCCACTGCACAGGTGGCCCCAGCTAAACGGACGGCGGTGCGCGCGGGCCTTGGGCGGAAGCGTCTCGGGCAGAAACTCGGGATAGCCAACCATCTGCGCCAGTGCGCTGAAGTAGGCCCGCTCCTCGCGCACCGTCTCGGGCGAGACTTCTTCAACCACATTGTTCTGGTTGTAGAGGAGTCCGGCAAAGTAGCCGATGAGGGCAGGCAGCGTGGGGTCGCTCACAATGTGGGCCACCTGGCGCGGCGAATAGAGCGGGGCCGCGCGCTTCAGCTCCGACAGGATCTGGAACAGCTCGTCGCGCATCTGGGCCGTCATGGCCGAGAATGCCTCCGAGCGCTTGTCGCGCTCGCCGATCATGCGCGGATCGCTGGGGTGGAAGTTACGCCGCCAGAACACGTGGTCGCGCAGCACCTCCAGCAAGAGCTGCTCCAGTTCGTCCAGGTTTTCGCCTTTGGGGCCAAGGAAGGCCGATTTGTGGAGCGCGTCGTTCATACAAGGGGCAGCGGACTGGTGAATCCAACAAGATACAGGAACAAGACACTCGTACGCAGCTCCCGAGGATGGTGTTACGCGGTCGGGAAGCTCGTGCGAGCGCCCTGGGATGCGGTTGCACCTGAGTACGACGTTGCCTATGCTGCAGGCGCACGTATCTGGATAACACCGCCCGACGATGCCTTTATTGCGCATCTGCCCATCCATCCTGCTGCATTCTTCGTATCTGTATGTACACTTTGCTTCTGCTTGTTTTTCTGGCAGCGTTTGCGATAGGGATGTCCTACTCGCGTGCGCAAGAAGTGGAGTGGATGCGCCGTATTCAAGAGGGGGACGAAGAGGCATTGCGCAATCTATATCGCACGTACAAATCCCTGATTTTCGGGCTACTCCTGTCCATCTTAAACAATCGTCAGGAGGCGGAAGATTGCCTGCAGGAGGTGTTCACGCAGGTATGGGAGAATGCCGACCGGTTCAACCCCGAACGCGGCAAGCCGTACAGTTTTATTGTGACAATGGCCCGCAACAAAGCCATCGACCGCACGCGCTCCAAGGGGTACAAAAACCAGCAGCGCCAAAACTACACGATCAACGACTTCACGATGGTGCCCGTGGGGGCGGAGAACAGTCCCTTCGAGGACGCCACGCGCACCGACCGGGCCAACCGCCTGCGTCGGGCTTTGACAGAGCTTTCTGATAAAGAGCGGCGGGTCATTCGCATGGCCTATTTTGGCGGACTCACGCAGTCCGAAATCGCCGAGCGTACGGGCATTCCACTCGGCACGGTAAAGTACCGCACGCGCCAGGGCATGATCAAACTGCGCGAGATGCTTACGGGGAACGAATAACGCTATGGAACACGCAGACTCACATACGGACTTCGAAGCGCTCTGCGCGGGATATGTGCTGGATGCCCTCAGTGATGAGGAGACGGCGCAGTTCGAGGCGATGCTACGAGACGCTACGCCGGAGCAGCGGGCGCTCTACGAGGACATGCAGCGCATCCATGGCGACTTGGCGCTGGCTACCGAGGCGCAGGACCCGCCTGCCCATATTGAAGCCGGCCTTATGGCTTCGATTCAGGAAAGTGCAACCTCCGCGCCGACCGCCACCCGACCCGACTCGATGCGCACTGACCGAGCGCCGGCACAGCGCGGCAGCGGCATTCCGACCTGGGTCTACCAGGGCGTAGCAGCGGCCCTGCTGCTGGCAGTCATTGGAGTAGGCGTCTGGGCGACCCAGTTGCGCACCACGGTGCAGCAGCAACAGGCCACGATTACGCAGCTCGAAAGCGAGGTAGCGCAGCAAGAGGAACTGCTGGCCGTGCTGGCCGCCCGCGAGGCGCGCCTCGTGTCAATGGGGGGGCTGGCCCCCAGTCCCGAAGGCTACGGCAAGATTGTGTGGGCTCCGGAGCAACGACGCGCCATTGTGCAGATGGCTAACCTACCGGCTCCCCCCGACGATAAGGACTACCAGCTGTGGCTTATCAAGGGCGATCAATCGCCCATCTCAGCCGGCGTCTTTCACTTTAGCGAATCCGCGAGCGATCTGTTCTTCGTAGTCGAAGAACTGCAGGAAGACCCGTCGCCCACGTCCAACACGTTCGCCGTCACGCTCGAACCGAAGGGCGGCGCCCCCCAGCCCAGCGGCGACATGTTCTTGATGGGGCAGCAAACGTAGGAGGCCCGTAGGCCCCCCAGATTCAGCGCACGCCCACAGAAACCGCATGGCAGATCAGATAAGTTAGGGGCCTGCGTTATCGATAAAAAACCTTTTCCTGTGGCGAACGGTCTGTGGGAAGTGGGCACCCCCACCTCCTTAGCTACTAACTCATCGCACAAACCAAACAGAAGCACCGAGCCTACTCCGGTGCGGTATTCAACATGAGAGGTCCTCCATAGATACCATGCAACTCGTATTTGTCATCCCCAAGTGTGACAAATATCATGCTTGCATCAACAGGAACGAGTTCATCGGTATCGGGCAACTCGCCTCTCGGTTTGTATGAAGAAATCATAAGATAGTAGGAGCCTACTCTGTAGAATGTCCAGTCCAACCAGTCAGATACGTAACTCCCTCCTCCCAGCCGCTGGCACACATCGGGATTGCTCTGATCAGTGAGGAGCTGGATTTGACCCGTTCCCTCTGAAAGGCCTAATTCGGCGCGTTCTTCCGCCCACTTCTCGGCAGTTAGAAACTGCTCAATTCGATATCGATTCCGATCAACTTCTACCGGACATCCACCGAGGGTGTCGGGGTCTTGGGCATAGCCCGGAAACGCGACCAGGCACAGCATGCCCCCAACGATCCAGTAGCGCTGTAGAAGATGATAAGAGCGCATAACGTCGATATCGGGAGCACATAGAATATGAAAGAGCAATATGAGCAGCATCAAAGCAGCTTACATCGCTCCCCCAGCCACTCGCTTTTGCTCGACGAGTGTGTATGTGCCTCCCTCGGGCTGAAAAACAAGTTCGTAGATGGATGCTGAAAACGGGGTTAGCCGAAGAACCCGAACTGCTGTTTGAGCCTGTTCAGGATAGCCTATGTCCTGATTTGCAGTCGTATCGGGGCGAATAGGCAGGCTCATGGCCACGACCGTAGCTCTGCACTCCTCTCGGGGACACTCGACGCGACCTACGTCCTCCTGGTTTTATGAGACGTGGATCGCACGCGAACAGGCATTCGTCGTAATACGTCAGCGCCTCCTCTTGCGGAATGTCCAGGTACTGGAGCACGGCCTGGCGATGCTCCATGACAGAAGCCTCTCCCTCGACAAGGTCTCCTTCCCAAAGCACAGCCCCTTCGATGTCAGAACGAATAGGACGCGGATCAACCCGAATCGGCAACCGAGTTGCTTCCGCGAACGCGCTGCCGGTTGACGCTTGCGCCCATTGTACGGCTGCGACAAAAAGCGATGTGTCGGGCGCTGTGAAAGTGCGCGGGCCGGTTTGAAATGCAGAGACATGAGCCGTATGCAGCACGCACGCGATCAAGCAAAGTAGCAGCAATGTCGGTGCTCTTCTTGCGACCATCACTCGATCTCGCACGGGTATCACAGCGGAGGACGTTGAAATCGAATCATTTCAACCGTTTCGGTATCATCGTTGATGTACAATACGAACTGAGTTCGCCCCATGTCCTCAATCGCTGGCGATCCGTCCTCGCTCTCTTCAGCAATGGGGATCGCAATGTAGGTGTCGATATCAGGATTATCAAAGGGAGCCGTGTCACCTGAGCGACGAGTGGTTCTGAGTGCAGCACTCAGTTCGGAGAGGGCCATTCCGGGGTAGATCTTTTCTTCTCCAATGGCAAGTCCCCAGTCTGAAGAGCGCATTTCCAGCGATGTAACCCCCCGGGGTCCATCTTGATACATTTCGTATTCGATTGTTGCCCCATCATACCTCAGTGTATGCACGGACCGGCCCCTCGGAAAGTCGGTTTGGTCTGTGGCATTCGGGCTTCCTAACAGCCGGTATATCTCTTCCAGCGAGGACGCTGATACGAGTTCTGCAAAAGCAGGGGGCTGTCCAAGAACCGACTCGGCAGGTTTACTTTCTCCACTCGCGCTTTCACGATGCACCGTGACATGCTGTAGATCACTTGCCTGGATGTACGGTACATCTTCGGTCTGGCCATGCGTGCCTTCATATGGCATTACCTTTATCTCTTGTGCCTGCCCCCACAGGGGCAAAAATAAGACAAGCAGAATGATCAAGGATGAAGGTACACCTATTTTAAAATTCATCATTAGGTCTCTCTCGTGTATACTCAAACTTGTGATTGCTTTAGTTACAGTTGTCAGATTGCGGCTCTCCTTCGTCGTCAAACTCTGTCCCGACATGATCCTCTGGATCTGTGCTTGTAGCATCTCCCCATGTCGCCCCTTCTCTTACTTCCAAATGGACATGGGCAGGTCCACACACACATGAGTCATCACATGCGTTACCAGACACACCTACTTCTCCAATATTTGTCCCTTCGCTAACAGCCTCATTGGCATCCACATCGACTTCGTCAAGGTGAGCATAAAGAAAAAACTTTTCGCTATCATCTGAAGAAATGATAACATAGTTCCCCCATCCGTTTTCATCTACACCTGTGGTCCATACAGTACCATCTTCGATAGCATGCAGTGACGTACCCACTTCCGCAAGCAGATCAAGACCTTCGTGATCACCATCACGTCCTCCAAAGCGTCCCCCTTCAACCCCAGAACACGTGGACCGTATTTGCATGTCTGCTAAAGGGTCTAACTCGCATACCTCATCATCATTGACATCCTCATCCTCCTCATCGTCACAATGCGCAGGCGGGTTGTCGCCTTCGCAGGGGTCGACCGGCTCGCAGTCTGATCCGGGAGGTGGATTAATCTCTGTGCACGTCTCATTGGGGGTTCCTCCACTGTCACTGGGGCTATCTCCATCACTTGGTTGGTCTCCACCTGGCCAGGGGGCTCCTCCTTCACTACCATCTCCACCACACGGCACGGGTATTTCCTCAACGCCGTCAACTGTGCAGTTTCTGATCGGATCATAAGAAGGCCCCTTGCACGTGACAAGATATTTTATCTGTGTACACGTTGACTTGGGAATAAGTCCTTGATCCTGAAGCGCTTGTTGGTTTGCATTTTCGAGACCTGGATACAGAAGCTGCTCTTCAAGCACGCTTTCCGCCTCATCGGTGTCAGGAATGACGCACGTTGCGTACCGAACCCCAACCTCTTCACGCAGTCCGGGCCGCGAAACGGCCATGTAGCGCGCAACGGCGCGCGTCTGCCCACCCGCGTCCTCTATAACCTCCTCCGGAAAGTGCAGATATTTGCTGTGGAAGGCCACCTCGTCCGAATAGGGACGTGAGGCCAGGTAGCAGCCGTAGGCGGAGGCGTCGGCATTGCTCTTTGGGGCGGGCGCGCCCGGCGTGAGCAGCTCAGATCCGGTGGGCATCGGTGCCAGCGCTAACCCCGACGAATCG
>CAJXLX010000018.1 GCA_913056335.1 uncultured Rhodothermaceae bacterium | reverse complement strand
TAGGAGCAGCACGATCACTACACCAAGAGATAGGGCACGCACCCAGAGCCGAAGCATAGAACGCAGGGACATTGAATGGGAGGGTATGAACAGCAGCATCCTCAAGAATAATGGAAACGAGCAAGGCAGCGCATCACGAAATGGCACATCCTACTGTAAGGGTTTGGCGCAGCGTGCATGTAGGGCGTGTGCAAATAACTGGCAAACAAACAAGGATGTGGCTCGTCCAACCGCACAGTTGTTTTTTGCTGATGTCCCGTGCTCCCCATGTCTGATGCTGACTCGTTCTCGCCGCCCCTTCGCGCCGCTGCTGAAACCGATGGGTGGGCGGTCGTTGAAAAGCCGGCCGGGTTGCTCTCGCAGCCCGATGCCACGGGCAAGCCCAACGTATTCGACGTGCTGAAGCATCAGTGGCGCACCGACGCGGACCGCGACCCGTTCGTAGGGTTGGTGCACCGCCTGGACCGCCCCACCTCGGGCTTGCTCATTGTGGCGAAGCATTCTGATGCCGCCCGCCAGCTCACCGAGCAGGTGCAAAACCGCACGATCGATAAGCACTATCTGGCGCTCGTGGAGGGCCGGATGCAGGGCGTGGGCACGATGCAAGATGCGATTGCGAAGACCGCGACCGGGCCGCAGATTGTGTCGCCCGACCATCCCGAGGCCAAGGCGGCGCAGCTGCAGTATCAGGCGCTCCTCACTGACGACGACCGCACGCTCGTGCACGTTCAGCTGGACACTGGGCGCTCGCATCAGATTCGGCTGCAGTGCGCCCAGCGCGGGCATCCGGTGGTGCACGACGGACGCTACGGGGCCTCGGTCAAGGTGCGCCGCCCAGGCATTGCGCTGCATCATTACGGACTGCGGTTCGAGGATCCGGCGTCGGGCCGCTTGCGCACGGTAACGATGCCAGTGCCCGACCTGTGGGCCACCTGGGCGACGCCTGCACACATGGAACGGGCGCGCCAGGTGGTGCAGCAGTTTGCAGGCGCGTAAGTCCGTGGGCACGTAGCCCGCAGCGCTTGCTTTCGCCTCCAACCAGTCCCAAACCAACGGCAGGCCAGCCGTCTTTTAATCCGTTATTACAAAATAAATCTAAACTGCCCGTAACGAATGCATAACACTGCTGTGCATAGTGGACAGTGTCATGTGCAGTGCCTATGCTACGAAAATACAGTTGGTGGCTCACAACCGCGCAGTGCCATCCGATTTCTTCACAACAGATGAGGTAGTTCTTTTGGCTCAAGATGACCTGCGACGCGAACTCGGGTTCTGGGATGCACTGACCATTGGGGCCGGTACCATGATTGGGGCCGGTATCTTCCTCCTGGCGGGCGTAGCGCTTGAGCTAACGGGTCCTGCAGCAATTTTCTCGTACCTGGGAGCGGGGCTGGTGTGTATGATTACCGCGGCCAGCGCGGCAGAACTGGCCACGGGGATGCCCACCTCGGGCGGCGACTATTTCTTCGTGTCGCGCTCGCTCGGACCGGCGCTCGGAGCGATCTCGGGTGTAGGCATCTGGCTGAGTCTTACCTTTGCTATTGCATTTTACCTGTTTGGGCTGGGCGAATACTTATCTCAGTTTGCACCCATTACGCCGTTCTGGGGCGCGTTTGTAGGCGGCATTCTGCTAACGGCCTTGAACGCCTATGGAGCCAAGGAATCCGGCCAAACGCAAGTGATTGTGGTGCTTATGCTCATGGCCATCCTGGGCGGGTTCTGCGTGATCGGGTTGTTTTACATTGAGCCCAGCAATTTTGAGCCGTTCTTCCCGTTCGGAACCGCGCCGGTGGCGTCTACGACTGCGCTGGTGTTTGTATCGTTTTTGGGATTCGTTAAGATTGCCGCGGTGGCCGAAGAGATTAAGAATCCATCCAAGAATCTGCCGCGCGCGCTCATCGGTTCCGTCGCGCTGGTGACGCTGCTCTACGTGGTCATCCTGCTGATCATCGGTGGCATCTTTACGCAAGAGACCATCGGCGAAGTGCGCGATCCGCTCACGCAGGCCGCGCGCCTGATGCTGGGGCCAGTAGGAGCGGGAATCATCATCTTTGCGGGACTTTTGGCTACGATGTCGTCGGCCAATGCCAGCATTCTGGCGTCCTCGCGCATCAACCTGGCGATGGCGCGCGACCGCATGGTCCCGAACTGGCTGAGTGCCATCCACAACACGTTTATGACGCCCTATCGCGCCATCATTCTAACCGGCGTTTTGGCCCTCTCGTTTTTGCTGCTGGAGAGCCTTGAAGACCTGGCCAAGATCGCAAGTGTGCTGCAGCTGTACAGCTATGCGGCGCTGAACATTGGGTGCATTACCTTGCGCGTAGCAAAGCCGGAGTGGTATGAGCCATCCTACCGCACGCCTCTTTTCCCGTTTGCACAGGTGTTTGCAGCCATTGCGTGCGTTGGTATTATCATCTACTCCGGCCCATTTGCCCAGATTGCAGTGGTTGTGCTCATCGTAGTCAGTCTGGCGTGGTATGCCGTGTGGGGGCGCAGCCGCGTGGAGATTGACCACGCCCTGCCCGAGTTCCGGGCCGAGTGGAAGACGCACGGCTGGAGCGTGTTCATGCAGGCTCCTGCGCCTGTACTCAATGGCAGTGCTCTTGCCGAAGCCGTACTGCCCGGCGAGCGTGCTATCAATGCCGAGGAGCCGCGCCGGATTGCAGTAGCCCTGGCGAACCCCGACACCGAGCGGGATCTATTGCAACTGGGACGCTATTTGGCGACCGGTACGGCCGAAGGGGGCCACGTCACCGGCATCCACCTGGTGCGTGTGCCGCTGCAAACGCCGCTCAAGGAAGCACGTGAACGATTCGCCCAGCGTCCCTCTATAGAGAAGACAATTGCCTCGCTTGCGCAGAAATCCGATAGCAGCATTAAGGCGCGTGGGGGAGACCACACCGAGATTGAGGAACAGACTGAGGAGGCCTCCTCTCCGCTGATGCGCACACAGGTCGAGTCATCCATCGATGTGGCCCACGATGTATTCGGCGGGCTAATCGACGAGACGATGAAGTCGGAGTCCGATCTGCTGCTCATGGGGTGGCAGGGCGGATTCAACGTGAGTAACATCTATAACAACCCGTCGCAGCGCATCATCAAAGAGCTCAAAGCCGACGTTGCGTTTCTCAAAGATCGAGGACTCGACGCGGTCAATGATATCTTGCTGCCGTGGGGAGGCGGGCTGCATGCACGGCTTGGTCTTGAACTGGGGATGCGAATTGCGCGCGCTACCGGCGCCACACTCCATGTGCTCCGTGTCGTGCGCGAAGGGGTCGATCCAGAAACCGAGCGTGCTGCAATTCGCCGCACCGTACAAAACGAAATTGGAGATGACGGACTGGTCACATATCAGATCGAGTATGCCGACAGCGTGACGGGCGGCATCGAAGCCTACATGGCAAAGCAGCACTTCAACCTCACCATCATTGGGGCCTCGCGCGAGTGGACGTTCCGGCAGGTGCTCTTTGGGTCTATTCCCGATGTGGTCGCCGACCAGGCCGACTGCTCGGTGCTTATGGTGCGCCGCTATGTCCCCGACACGTTACCCGTGAAAGCCACCGAAGGCTTCAAGCGCATCAAAGAACGATTGGGACTGACGTCATCGCCTGAAGAGGATACGGCTGGGCGTATGGGGTAAGTTGTAGGTACATGCAACGACAGAGCGCAGTCTAAAAGGACTTAGCCAGCCCCGGCATAAGGAGAAGGGAGATACAGGATGGGTGTTACCGTATTGCTATAACCTGCAGTCTCATTTCGCAATTAACGGTGCAAACCCCTTCCATAGAGGAACGCCGGTGGGCTCCGAAGGTGCGAATGAAGTCATTTGTTCTGACAACAGCGCTCACCACCTGCATGAAGTCGTCCCAAGGACAGGACCTCCCCGTTTCCGCGTTCGACACGGAAACAGCCGATACGAAAACGCCCCCTCGCGATCCCGACTGCCCCGAGCCCGAACCGAGCGTCGTCGTGAAAGAAACATCCGAGGCCGAGCGCTCTGCCCACGGTGCACCTGCGGTGGGTGCGGCTGTGCGCGACCGGTTTGGCACCGACGAAATCTTTCAGCGCATCATTGTGGCCGCCGATGAAGAGATCGGTACGCCCGGGCGTGAGCTGCTCTTTAGTGGATTGGCGGCGGGCTTCTGCATCACCATTACGGTGTTGCTATACGCATCGCTCACCGCAGCATCGGGTGGCAACCCGCTGATCAGCCCGCTGTTGTATCCGGTCGGGTTTGTGTACATCATTCTGGGCGGATACAACCTCTACACCGAAGATACGCTTCCACCGGTAGCGCTTGTACTGGAGCGCCTGGCCAGTCTGCCGGCGCTCTTTCGCGTATGGGGCACCGTGCTCACCGGCAACTTCCTTGGGGGGGCTTTAGGGGCACTGCTGCTCGCCACCACAGGTGTGCTCTCGCCCGAGGCTGCCGACGCTGCCCTTGAAATCAGCCAGAAGGGGATGGAAATCCCTTTCGCTGATCTCTTTTTCAAGGCGCTTACCGCCGGGTTCATCGTGGCGGGCGTAGTGTGGCTCAACTTCACTGCGCGCGACGTCATTGCTCGCTTTGCACTGACGTACATGGCATTTCTGTGCATCCCATTTGGCAACCTGTTCCACGTCGTCGTCTCCTTCACCGAACTGATGTATCTGGTGTTTAACGGATACGCCGTGTTCTGGGCAGGCCTTACGGGCTTTGTGTTTCCTGTGGTGCTTGGGAATACAGTTGGGGGCGCCCTCCTCGTTACGGTGGTCAATTATTTCCAAACGACAGCCCGGCGGCTCGAAACCGCCCGCGAAGACGGCGCAGAGCGGCAGCTTACCATGCGTGAGTGGTTCTTTGGCGGATTTGTAGGCCGTTCGTATGTCCCCGCACGTGAAACGACGCTCCCCGACAAGTAACTCGTTGTAATGGGGATAGCCAATAGCAGAATGAAGGAGGACAGGCATCCATGAAAGACGGGGCGTCTTGCATAAGCACCGCGTTTCGTCATAGACGTGAAACTGATGCCCACATAGCCCGTGCGCCGCACTACGTTTAGGCGCCTCGTTTTTTGTACGCTGCCCGTGGCTCGCATGGCTGATACCGACGCTACGCCTTCTGATGCTGCCGCTACCCATCCATCTGCCGACGCTGCATCGCCTGCAGGTGTAGCAGGTGCAGGGGGGGAAGATGCTGATGTAGAGCCTTCGGCAGAGTCCTCCATTATGCCTGACTCGGCTAAGTATGGGACCTTCGGTGGCGTGTTTACGCCCACGCTGCTTACCATCTTGGGCGTCATTATGTACCTGCGTACCGGCTGGGTGGTGGGCAATGCCGGACTGCTGGGCGGGCTGCTCGTCATTCTCCTCGCGTTTGGCATCGTAACCGCCACCGGGCTGTCGATGTCGTCGATTACGACGAACATTCGCATCGGAGCCGGAGGCGCCTACTCCATCATTTCGCAGTCGCTGGGTCTGGAGGTGGGCGGCAGCGTGGGCATCCCGCTGTACCTGGCGCAGGCCCTTGCTGTTACGATGTACATCTTTGGCTTCCGCGAAGGCTGGCTTTGGGTGTTTCCGGATCACGCAGCGCTGCTCGTTGACCTATCCGTGTTTGTGGTGGTTTTCGGCATCGCTTACATCAGCGCGAGCCTGGCCTTCCGCGTGCAGTACGCCATTCTGGCAATTATTGTCGCATCGCTCGTGTCGGTGGCCATGGCGGCCGCCACGGGGTCGATGACCATTCCGCTGACGGAAGTGCCGCTCTGGGGCGAGTTTCCCGGCGCGCCTGAGGACGGCTTTCCGGGGGTGTCGTTTTGGGTCGTGTTTGCGGTGTTCTTTCCGGCAGCGACGGGTATCATGGCAGGTGCCAACATGTCGGGCGAGCTTGAAGACCCGCGTACCAGTATTCCGCTGGGCACCATGTCGGCGATTGGGTTGAGCGCGGTGATCTATGTGCTGCTGGCGCTCTGGCTGCTGCGCTCCGCCTCCACTGAGGAGCTGCTCACCAACTACACCGTCATGATCGACAAGGCGTTCTGGGGGCCGCCGGTGGTAGCCGGACTCCTGGGAGCTACATTCTCCTCCGCGCTCGCCTCAGCCGTAGGGGCCCCACGGATCTTGCAGGCGCTGGGCAACCACGACATCCTGCCGCAAAGCGACTGGATGTCCCGGCGCACTGACTCTGGTGAGCCGCGCAACGCGATGCTCGTTACGGGCGGGATCGTACTCACCGCGCTCATGGTGCGCGACCTAAATGCCATTGCCCCGCTCATCACCATGTTCTTCCTGATTACCTACACCATGATTAACGTCGTGGTGTTTGTGGAGCAGACGCTGGGCCTCGTCAGCTTCCGTCCGTTACTTCGCATTCCGCGTGTTGTCTCGTTTGCGGGGGCCGCAGGGTGTATCCTCGCCATGTTTATCGTTAACCCTGCGTTCGGACTCGCTGCGCTCGCGATTGTCGTTGTGTTCTACGGGATTCTGGTGCGTCGTACCCTCGACCACTCGATGGCCGACGTACGAAGCGGCCTCTTCGTCTCGCTGGCCGAGTGGGCGGCCAAGCATGTGAAAGATCTCGATGCCCGCCAAGAGCGCGCGTGGAAGCCGAACATCCTGGTGCCCATCACTGATGTCGATACGCTGCGTGGCTCCTTTCTCTTCTTGCAAGATTTGGCGGCCCCAAAGGGCGCGGTAAACGTGCTCGGTCTGCAGAGCGAGGCCTCGTCATCGGATCTCTCTGACCAGGTGCACGACCTGACAGCCGCCTTTCGGAAACAGGGCGTGTTTGCTTCCTCATCGGTCGTAACAGCGCACGACTTTGCACATAGTCTTACCGCCAGCATCCAGACTATGCAAGGCGCGTTCTTTAAACCAAACGTGCTGTTTCTGCCACTGCCTGTAACCAACGAGCGCGAGGCCGACTATCAGAAACTCGTGGCGACGGCCAGTGAGCAACAGATGGGGAGCCTCATCTACGCACCGCACGAACGGGTAGGGCTCGGGCAGCGCGAAACCATCAATGTGTGGATCAACGACCGCAGCCCGCACTGGCGCGTGTCGATGGATGTCGGCAACCTGGACTTGCCCTTGCTTATGGCGTACAAGCTCAAACGCAATTGGAATGCAAAAATGCGCCTCCTTACCGTAGTAGATACCGACGAAGATGCGCAAGCTGCTCAAGCCTTCCTGAACACACTCACCAATCTTGCGCGCATGCCCGATGCCGAAACGATCGTGCACACGGGCGACTTCATGTCGTACCTCTCCGAGGTCCCACGCGGCGATGTCAACATCTTCGGATTAATGACGCCCCCCCGCTTCGAACGAATGCGTGCGCTCGTTTCCCAGAGCCGCACCAGCAGCCTCTTCGTCCTCGATTCCGGAAACGAAAGCGTACTTGCGTAACCCCTCCGGTTTCGACAGCGGCGTGGCCTGTGGCGTTGAGCGACGCAATGCAGTGGCGGAAAAAGAAGGCGGCTTATGGCGCTAAAAGAACACGTGCCCTGCGTCTCCCGTGGAGCGGGGCTGAATACGCAGCAAAATACTTCACCGTGCCGCATCCACATCACGTCGTTACGCTAAGCGTGCTACCGTCCTGTGCTGCCTGCACCGTAAGGCGGGCAGGTAGGCGGCGCTTGAGCTCTGTCACGTGCGAGATGATGCCCAACAGGCGTCCTTGCTGCCGTTCCTGCACGTCGTGAAGCACGTTCAGTGCGCGCTGGAGGGTCTCTTGGTCGAGCGTGCCAAAGCCTTCGTCAATAAAGAGTGTGTTCAGGCGGCGCCCGCCGGTGCGGCGCTGCACTACATCGCTCAGGCCCAGCGCCAGTGCCAGCGATGCGTTGAAGCCTTCTCCGCCCGATAGCGTGCTCACGGGACGCTCCTCATTGGTGTGCGCATCGTACACGCGCAAGTCGAGTCCGCCGCTGCTACGAGCGTCGTCGAGCGTGGTGGCGCGCCGCAGGTGGTACTGCCCCTGCGACATCCGCTGTAAGTGCTCGTTCGCAACTTGCAACACATCTTTCAGGCGCGCCGCCAGCACGTAGCGCTGCAGACTGATGTTGCGCTCGTTGCCCTGCTTGCCACGCGCCACCTGACTGAGATGGCCGATGTGCTCGGCCTTTCTTTCTGCTTCCTGGGCATCCTCCTGAATGGTATCCAGCTGCTCTATCGCATCGTCAAGCGCCGTGGTTGCATTCTGCAGCCCTCCAATCTTCTGGTCCAGTGCACTGATGCGATCGTTCAGCGCTTCCACCGTTGCTTCAGCGTTCTCTACATCAGGAGCCGTAATGCCCTCGGCACGTGCCTTCGCCTCCTCCAGCTTCGACTGGGCATTGGACCACTGCTGATCGACCTCCTGAATTCGCTTGCGCAGCTCCGCCAGTGCATCTGCCTCCATGCGGGCGGCCTCGTATGCCGAACGGTCTTCGAACCCATGCTCACGCAGCGCCACCCGAAATTGCTCTTGCGCCGCGGCATACTTCTGCTGGGCGGTTTCGGACTGCTCGCGCTTGTTTTCGAGATCCTTCTCTGCGGCGGCATAGGCGTTGCTCGCCGTCTCTTTGGCCTGGGTCGCCTCCTCCAGCGCCGTGGTCAAGGCAGCAAGCTCGTCCTCCAGCGCTGCCTGCTTGGCTTCCAGCGCTTCAACCGAGTCTACACCGTCGGGCACGCGCTCGGTCAGGTCATCCACGCGGGCCGACGCCTGTTCGTACATGTTCTCCGCGTCGCCTACGGCGTCTTTCGTTCCCCGTAGCGCGTCGCGTGTGGTTTCGAGCGCCTCGTTGGTGGCCTCCAGATCGGTCGTTGCGTCTTCGACCATCGACTGGGCTTGCTGGGCGGATGTGAGGGCCTCTTTCGCATCCTGATGCTTGGCCTTCATCTCGGACACGGTGTGCTCGGTGAGAGCCGCATCCGTATCCTGAAGCGTTTCGATTGCGGTTGCGTGCTTGTCGACCGCGCGCTGGGCCTGGGTCTGCTTCTGCTGAGCCGTCTGTAGGTCCGAATCGGCTTTGTCGAGCGCCGTCCGGGCCGATTCGAGGGCCTCGGCATCGGGCACGTCATGTACGTCGTCGGCGGGGGCCGGATGCGTGGTGGCGCCGCACACCGGACACGGGTCGCCGTCTTCGAGCCGCGAGGCCAGCACGCTGGCATAGCCCTCGTCGCGCGCCTGTTCGAGGGCGCGCACGCGCTCTTTCTTCGCGTCGCGTGTCTCTGTGCGCTCTTTGACGCGGGCCTTTGCCTCCGCAAGCTCCGACTCTGCCTCTTGGCGCTGCTCCTGTAGGTCCTGCAGTCGCCTGGCCTGCGTGAGCCGATCGGCCCACGTATCCACCGTTGCCTTGCGCTCGACCACGGTCTGTGCCTCGTCGGTGTGCGTGTCGATGACCGACTGCGCTTCTTCAGCATCGGACTCCAGCTGGTTGACCTTAGCCTGTAGTGCGTCGTGCTCCTGCTGGGCGTCCTTGAGCTCGTCCTGGGCGGATGCGACGGTCTGTTTCGCTCTGGCGAGCTTCTTAACATCCGAACGGGCCGTGCCGAGGACGCTTATTTTGGCGTTTAGCGCGTCACGTTCGTCGCTGCGTTCTTGCTCGGTGGCCAGCGCGGACTGGGCGCTTTCAAGGGCGTCTTTTGCGGTGTCGTAGTTCTTCTTTGTCTCCTGAAGGGCCTCCTGGGCGTCTGTGCGCTCAGCGGTGCGCTCCTGCATCCGTTCCTCGGCGGGTGTGATGCGCTGGGCCCGCTCGGCGGATTCGGCGCGGGCGGTGCGCTCGGCCTGGGCGCCCTGCTCTGGTTTCAACTGTTCAACAGCTTCCTGCGCCTCCTCCACCGCACGCAGCCGCTGCTGCTGGTCGCGGGCGCTCTGCAGTGCTTCGGTGGCATCGCGGAGCTCCGCCTTCGCGTTCGTGCGCGCCTTGTTGGCTGCTTGCAGTTCCCTGGCGCGCTCATCGCGCAGGGCGTGCAGGTCGCTGGCGGTGTCAGCGTCGTGCTGACTCAGGAGCGTTTCGCGTTGGTTGAGCAAGGCCCGGGCCTCCTCCTGCGCTTCGCTGTGCATGGCTTTGAGTTCGGCCTCCAGATCGGCAAACCGCTGCGTATCAAACAGAATCTTGAGGATGTCTTCGCGGTCGCTGGAGCTTGCCGAAAGGAACGCGCGGAACTGCCCTTGTGGGAGCAGCGCCACCTGACGAAACTGTGCGGCCTTCAGTCCCAGTAAATTCTCGATGCGATCCGTCACGTCGCGCTTGCCCTCGGCCAGGAGCGTGCCCTCAGCGCCTGCGTCGTCATGGGCCACGGCATCGGTACGGTCCCACAGCCAGGCATCGGGGCCGCGCGTGGTGGTGCCATCGCCGCGCTTCTTCGCCAGCTCCATTCTCGGACGCCGCCGCACGCGGTAGTGCGTATCGCCGAGCCGAAAGTCGAGCGTCACGGCGGTGGGCTCGTTCGGCGTGGCATACTGGCTGCGCAGGTTGGTCGCATCGCGCTCCGCGCCCGAGGATTCAGCGTACAGGGCATAACAGATCGCATCCAGCACAAATGACTTTCCGGCGCCGGTGGGCCCGTGAATCAAAAAGAGCTGGTGACCGGCAAACGCTGAAAAGTCAATGGTTTGCTTCTTGGCGTATGGGCCGAACTGGGTAAACTGGAGGTGCTCAAGCGTCATGGGCGTGGGAAGGGATAAGGACAGCAGGAAGCGAGGTGCACGTGCTTACGCGTTGCGTCGGTTTGATTCGACGCGTTCGAGAGCCGTTTCCAGCAGCGGTTCGTCGTCTTGGTCGAGGGCGGTGCCGGTGGCGTAGCGGTAGAACGTGCGGAAAACGTCGGCGGGCGTATCGGTATCGGCAGGCGGCACGAGGTCGTCGTCAGCGTCGAGTTCCACGTGCGGAAATGCGACATGCAGACAGTTCGGGTAGACCTCACGCAGCCGCGTCATGGCGTCGGTTACGGGCCCGCGATTGGTGAGCGTGATCTGCAGATAATCGTTGGCATTGGGGTCGGTGGCGCCGCGGTTAATCACGTCGTGGAACGCGCCCTCAATGCATCGCAGGTCGTGCGGCGGTTCGAAGGGGACGGCCTCGACCGTGCAGGTGCCGTCCGCATCCATGTCAACAACGTAGAACGACTTGGTGTGATTGTGCTCGCTGAAGGAGTACTTCATGGGCGATCCGGCATAGCGGATGTGCGGCGCCCCGGCCTCCTGCCGCTGATGCAGATGGCCGAGCGCAACGTAATCGAATCCCTCGAACAGCGTAGTCGGCACGGTTTCGGCCCCGCCCACGAGCGTGCGTTCGGAGTCGCCCACGGTGCCGCGCTGCGCAAAGATATGCGCGACAGCTATCGAGCGCGCCTCGGCTGGAATCTGGGAGCGCACATAGTCGAGCTGGGCGGATACGACGGCCTCATGCGAGCGAATAGGATCGTCAGTGTTGAACACCTGGCGCGCCTGGGCGGGTTGCGCGTAGGGCAACCCTGCAACGTAGACGGGGCCGTGCGTATCCTCAAGCATAATGGGATCTGTGCGTGGATTGCAGAGCACATGCAGGCCCTGCCGTTCGAGAATACTGGAGCCGAAGTCGAGGCGGTCGGGGCTGTCGTGGTTGCCCGCAATCAGGATGACAGGCAGCCCCGCATCCACCACAAGGCGCGAGAGCGTGCGGTCGAGCACCTCCACGGCATCGGATGGCGGCACGGCGCGGTCGTAGATGTCGCCTGCTACGATGACGGCGTCAGGCGCGTACGTGTGGGCGGCTCTTACGAACTGGTCGAGAACCTCCTCTTGATCCTTCGTCAGGTGTTGCTTGTGGAGCAGGCGGCCCAGGTGCCAGTCGGCGGTGTGTAAGAAGCGCATGGATGTGGGATCGAGGGATAGAAGGATGGAAGAGTTACAGGAGCGCGTCGAAGGCATCGTCGAAAGCATCGGCGCGGGTGCTCCAGTCGAACGGGGCTGGAATTTCGTGCAGGGTGCGGGGCGGTAGCGGACGTGCGTTTCCGTTGAGGAGGGCCGTGCACAGCGCCAGGGCGTCGTCGGGGGTGTCGTAGAGCGTGGGCGCGTGCAGGAGCGGATCGTGCAGCCGGTCGGGGATGAGTTCGGGATAGCTCAGCCGGTTTGGCAGTACGGGGTGGCATCCGCAGCGCACCGCTTCCATCACCGCGAGTCCGAAAAACTCGTGGTGTGCCGTCGACACGACGATATCAGCACGGTGCAGTAGCTCCGTGTACACGTCTGCATCCTCCACAAAGCCCATATGCAGCAACCGGTTGCTGAAGCGCTCTTGGATGGTGTTGAGAGCATCCGGCGTTCGCCCGGCTGCGCGCCCGGTGATAATGAGGTGGAAGTCGACCCCAGACGCATCGAGTCCGGTGAGCAGGTTGAGCAGCCCCTTGGGGTTTTTGTCAAACGCCCACCGCTGGTTCCACAGCAGCACGGGCGGGTCGTTGGCGGGGCGGGTGTGGGGCGTGCTGAGCTGCTGCAGATTCATGCCCAGCGGCATCACCCGGCTCTGATCAGCAATGGCCTGCACCGTAGCGGACGGTGGCGGATCCGGAAAGCGCTGTAAGAAGTCAGGCAACGCCTCCAGAAAATCGGATCGGTGGAAGGCCGAGTTGAACCAGCAGGCATCGGCTGCCAGCGCCGAGCGGTAGTTCAGCAGCGCATAGGTGCGCGGGGCGTTGCTTCCCTTCGGGCGCGGGTAGGTGAGCTGGTTCTCGTGGAAGTAGAGCACGACGGGCACCTCCGCCAGCACCGGACGCATCAGGGCCAGAAACGAAGGCAGGTCGAGCATATCCGATGCAAAGACCACATCGGGCGGGCCGTGCAGGGTGATCTGGCGGCGGGCCTGTTCGCTAAGCGGCACCGCGGCAGCATCCATGCGCCAGCGCCAGTGGCGTCCGGGCAGGGTGCACAGGCTGTAGGTGTGGCCCGAGTGTGCGCAGAGCCCATCAATAAAGCGGCGGTGCGAGCCCCCATACCAGGGTTCTACGACCAGGATGTGCATATACGCATGCGGTCAGACAAGCATGTTGAGACGGAACACGACGTGTTGCCAGCCACCTACGCGGAGTCGCTCAGCCGGTTGGCAAGCGCCTCGTCCTCTTCCTTAGTCGCGGGGCGCACAATGGCAATCGCCCGCACCTGAAGAGCCTCGCGCAGCTTCGGGTCGCGCACCTCTCCGGGCGTGATGAACTCTTCTTCGCCCGGTCCAATCGTAATCATGCGTGATGCCATAGCAACCTGTTCGGTCGAGGAGCCGGTATTCTTGATCAGCATACCGCGGCGGTCACGATCAGCCATAGGAACAAGGCAGACGTTTCGAAAAAAGACAACGGAGCCCAGGGGTGGACTTTGGTAGGCATGTAGTATACCATACAGAAGAGACGGCTGCACATGCAACCGACGAATAATTGCGTAATTGGATGCGCAGCATAGCGACTTCTCCAACAATCAATTCGCGCCATGACAGCCTGGATGCGCCATCTTGGGAGGGGACTTCTACGCGTCTTGTATCCGCCCTGTTGTATGGAGTGTGGCGTGCGCACGGCCTCGCCTGCGGTGCCGCTGTGCACCGACTGCGTGGCCCGCATTGAGCGCGCCACGCCGAAGAGCGTAGCCGATCGGCTATCGCGTCTTGCGGAGGCCGAGGCTCTGGCCGATGCCCGCAGTCTGTGGGTGTTTGATGCACAGGGCGCGCTGCAGTCGGTGCAACATGCGCTCAAATACCGGAATCAGCCGCACATTGGGCATACGCTGGGCCACTGGATGGCCGACATTGTGCCGGATGCCTGGCAGCCGGATGGCTTCGTGCCGGTGCCGCTGCACCGTACGCGGTGGCTGGAGCGCGGCTACAATCAGAGCGAGGCACTGACCACTGGGTTGGAAGAAGCCACCGGCATCCCCGCGCGGGCCGACGTGCTGGCTCGTGTACGGCCCACCGCCTCGCAGACCGGATTGCCGCGCCGCGACCGATGGGCGAACGTGGCCCAGGCGTTTCAAGCCGCCGATCCGGCAGCTGTTTCCGACCGCACCTGGGTCGTGGTCGATGATGTGCTCACCACGGGCTCTACCGCTGCTGCCGCGGCGCACGCCCTTCTTGACGCGGGAGCCGAGCGCATCTACCTGTGTACGCTCGCCATGGCTCGAACGTAATGGAGCGGATAATGCGCAATGGGACTGAGCGCTCAGCAACGAGGCATCCAGCAGGGGCTGTCACTGGGCCGTGTAGCCGCCGTCGAGGACGAGCTCAGCACCCGTTACGAATCGAGACTCGGTGGAGGCGAGATACACAACGGCATAGGCCACATCTTTGGGCTGTCCCATAAACCCGATAGGATGCATCGCATTGAGTTCGTCTTTCGAGACCTCGTTCATCGCCGCACCGTAGTCGGCCATGCCGGTGTCTACGTAGGCGGGGTGTATCGAATTCACGCGGATGCCTGCATCGGCCAGTTCAATAGCAGCATCTTTAGTCATGGTACGCACCGCGCCCTTGCTGGCGCCGTAGCACACGTGCCGCGCCGACCCAACGAGGCCGGCCACCGACGACAGATTGATGATAGAGCCTCGCTCGGCATCTCGCATTGCAGGAACGACATGCTTCATGCCAAGGAAAACCCCGGTCACGTTTACATCCATGAGGCGGCGCCACTCCTCTACGGTCGTCTCCTCAAGGGCTTTGATCAGATAGATCCCGGCGTTATTGACGAGCACAGTCGGAGGTCCGAGATCGCGTGTTACGGCATCCACGACCCGTTTCCAGTCGTCTTCCTCGGTCACGTTGTGGGGATAAAACCGGGCCGATCCTCCGGCGTCGCGAATCTGCGCGGCAGTCGCTTTGCCCTCCTCCTCGTTGAGATCAGTGATGGCTACGGCAGCGCCTTCGTGCGCTAGATGCTGGGCCGCTGCCCGGCCAATGCCGACGGCGCCGCCTGTTACGATAGCAATGTCGTCTTGTACGCGTCCCATAGAGCACTGTGGTTGAGTGGTGAGCGGTATCGAATGTCGCGGTACTGCTACAAGTCACGGACCACCTTCAGCATGTCGGTTGCAGTGATAACGCCCTCGATGTGCCCGTCACGCGTTACGAACAGCCTGCGGATGTTGCTACGGAGCATGACATCGGCGACTTGCTGGAGGGATGTGTGCGGATTCACATCGTAGATCTCAGGCGTCATGACATCGCCCACAGTTGCTGTGCTGGTTTCCGTGATGTGAAGCGCTTCCAGGTCTTCGTCGGCGTAATCGGCGGCGAGCTCATCGTAGTACGCGGTGTGCATCCGCGTGGTGGTGCCGTTGCTGCCGTCGCCGACATGACGGGCCAGATCCGTCACGGAGACCACGCCAATAAGGGTGCCCTCGGCATCTACAACTGGAGCGCCCGTAACGTTGTGGTCAAGGAAAAAGTCAGACAGTTCGTGCAGTGTGCGGTTGGCTTCCACCGTATGCACGGCACGGGTCATGATGTCTTTGGCCTGGGTGTACTTCATGACTCAGCCTGTGCGTCTGTTGAGCGTAATAGAGCAGTACGCACAAGCATACATGACGGGGAATCGACGTACCATCAGGTATTTCCCCGCATTGCCTGTGGGGATAACGCGCAATTGCTTCTACCCGAAGGCGCAGGCAACTTCCGCCAGGTCCTGACTTGTCATTTGGGGCAGCAGATAGCCGGAGATGTTTGCGCGGCGGTGCCGCTTCCTGTCGCTGGTTATCAGTCCATCTGGGCGAAGCGGTTGTGGGGCGTTGCACGGCCGTAGGCGAGCGTCCAATCCGAGAGGCGATCGAAGGCGGCGCGGTCCAGGGCCGTAGGAGCAAACCGCCACTGCCAGTTGCCGGTGGTGGTGCCGGGCGTGTTCATGCGTGCGTTTGAGGGCAGCTCCAGCAGGTCTTGCAGCGGCAGCACCACGCGCTCGGCAGTCGAGGCCCACAGCGCCTGATGAGCAGCGTGAACAAGCGAGGGCGCATGGTCGAGGTCGAGGTAGCGGTGCGCGGCGCGCCGTTCCTTGGCGGTGGCATCGTTGGCCCACCAGCCGCGCAGGGTGTTGTTGTCGTGGGTGCCCGTGTAAGCCACCGTGTTCGGGTGGTAGTTGTGCGGTAGGAAGATATTGCTTGCATCTGTCTCGAACGCAAACTGAAGCACCGCCATTCCGGGAAAGCCGAACTGGTCGCGCAGTTCATAGACCGAGTCGGTGATGTCGCCGAGGTCCTCGGCCACAATGGGCAGCGAGCCCAGGGCCTCTTGCAGATGCTCGAAAAACGGCGCGCCCGGGCCGTCCTCCCAGTAGCCATCAACGGCGGTGTCGGCGTGGGCCGGCACGGCCCAGTACTGATCGAAGCCGCGGAAGTGGTCCAGGCGCAGCAGGTCGACCTGATTAAAGGCATGGCGCAGGCGGCGCGTCCACCACGCAAAGTCGTTGTCGGCCATACGATCCCAGCGGTAGAGCGGATTGTCCCAGCGCTGGCCGTTGGGACTAAAATAGTCGGGCGGCACGCCGGCTACTGCGGTCGGCTGGCCGTCGTCATCCAGTCGAAAGAGGTCTTGGTGCGCCCATACGTCGGCGCTGTCGTGTGCCACGTAGATGGGCAGATCGCCAAAAAACTGGATGTCGCGCTGGCGGCAGTACGCGTGCAGCGCGTGCCACTGCTGAACGAAGAGAAACTGCCAGTAGGCATGCTTGCGGCATGTGCGGGCGTGGATGTGGCGCGCCTCGGCGACGGCATCGGACTCGTAGCGGGCCAGGGGGGCAGGCCACTCGGTCCATGGCGTGTCGTCGTGCGCCTCACGCAGGGACTCGTAGAGCGCATAGTCGGCCAGCCAGTCGGCATGGCGGATGCGAAAGCGGCTCAGGTCGGCCTGTTGGGCTCCCATCGTGCGTGCGTCAAAGCGCTCAAACGCGGTGGTGAGCGCCGCCGTCTTGTGCTTCAGCACGGCCGGATAATCAACGCGCTCGGTAGGTAGGTTGCGGAGCGGAGCTACGTCTTCCTCAGTGACCAGCCCATCGTTGAGAAGAGGAGTGAGGCTGATGAGCATGGGGTTGCCCGCGAAGGTGGAGCGGCTGCTGTAGGGCGACCCGCTCGGCCCGGTGGGTCCGGTAGGGAGCACCTGCCAGAGCTGCTGATGCGTCTGGTGGAGGCGGTTGGCAAACGCGTAGGCGGCGTCGCCCAGGTCGCCAATGCCGTGCGGGCTGGGCAGCGAAGTAATATGGGCAAGGAGTCCGCTCTGGCGAGGGTTAGGCACGAGACGAGTCGGTTGGATTAGGGAGGGGGAGCGCACGAGGAACCGTAGCAGCGGCTTGCCGGAGGTCGAACGGGGGCGTGGAGGAGGCAGGGTGCTTCGCCTCCGAGACCATAGCCCGGTACAAGGTATGGAACTGGTCGTAGAGCGTGTCGACTGCATCGTCGGCGGCATCAGCCTCCACATCCACAATATCTGGATACGCAAATGCCGAAGCGCCTGCGGTATCCACAAAGAGCGTTTTGAGGTTCAGGCGCCGCTGCAAGAGGCTGTCGGTGGCATAGGCCACCTGGTAGCGGTTGATGGGAATCATCCAGAGGTAGTGGCGCAGCACGCCGCGGCGCACGTACAGCCCGTCGTGGTGGATGGCAAAGCGGTGGTAGTGGTAGTGCAGATAGGCGGCTACGCCCAACGCTGGAATAACGAGCAGGCTCCACCACGGCAGGGCCACATCGTAGGGGGCCCACCAGTCGCGGGGCCAGAAGTAGGCCGCCGGAGCCAGGACGGCCAGCAGCACGCCCAGGCGGCGCAAGAAGTGGCGGCGGATGGTAAGCGGCGAGACGCGCTCGAACGTGTCGGGCATCTCCATAGGACGTACGTGGTCGGCCAGGCGCATGATGGTGTCCCACTGTGCAAACGGGGCGACCACGCGCTGCCCTTGCTGGTCGGTGTTCAGGCCCATGGTTTGCACTTCGAGCGTGTGCCAGCCAAACAGGCGCATCAGCGGGGTGGTTTGCACGATAAGCACCTGCACTTTGGCCAGCGGAATCGTGCCTTCGGTGACGGTAAAGAGGCCGTGCCGTTTGCGCAGCTTACCGCCGTCCAGCCATAGCGTAAAGCCGTAGTAGCGGTTGAGCGTGAGCAGAATGCCGGAGAGCCACCCCAGGAGCGCAGCTACAACCACGGTGCCCAACGCCGTGATGATCGGCGACTGGTACATGGCGTCGACAATAACGTCGATGCGGTCTTGCGACAGAAGCAGCCAGTTGGTGAGCGTCTCTGGATCCACAAACTGAAGCACCGAGAAGATCAGAGCCAGGTAGAAAAGCGAGAACCGAAAGGCCCCTGCCAGCAGCACGTGGCGCAGCGACATTGAAAAGAGCGTGCGAGGGGAGGACGAAGCCGCGGCATTGGATGCGGTTGCACGTGCCTCAGAGGGAGCGGCATCGCGGCTGTTCTGTTGAGCATCTTCGTCGGCTCGCTGAAACGCACGCACAGCGGTGCGAATCTTTTGGGCTTGCTGCACAGACACGTATTCGATGCTGGCTTCGGTAGAGGCGCTGCCGGCGGTTTCTACACGGACCTTGGCCAGGCCAAGCAGACGCGCCAAAAGCTGCCGCTCGATTTCTACGTTCTGCACGCGCTCGATTGGGATACTGCGGTTCTGCCGCTTTAGTACGCCGCTTTGAATAACAATCTGCTGCGGGGTGATGCGGTAGCTGAACCGCAGATACTGCAACACGATGGCGGGAAGCGCAATGAGTCCGTACACGGCGCCAAAGAAGAGCGGCAGCCACACTTGGGCGTCGTCGTTCGTGAATGTGGGTAGCAAGATAAGAGCAAGCGCAGGAAGGCTCGTAAGCAGCCGCACAAACAGCGTAAGGGGGTGCAGCCGCTGCGGCTCGCGCACCGCGCCGAGCGGAGTGGCCGTGTCGGATGCATGGTCATTAGAAGAGGCATGTGCCGCGGTCGACTCCGAAGCCGAGGGGTCGTGCACCGACGAACCAGCAGGCGATGAGTCAGAAGGCGAGGCGGCCATAGGCAGAGCGCAGTGAGAAGAAGAGACCAGTTGAGGGATACGGGGACGTACACACTGCTGGGCGCTACAGCGCGTCTTCGGTGAGCGGGTCGTCCAAGATGTATTGCTTCACATCGTCGCGAATGTGCTCGGCGGTGGATAGTGGTAGGCCGGGAATCACGACATCGCTGGATCGTGTGCCTGCAGTATGAATCACCAGGCGCCCCAGATCGAACTCGCGTTCGAAGAGGTCTTGCGACACGTCGAGGTGTTGAATGCGGCGTAGCGGAACCACCGAGCGCACATGTGTAATGACGCCATGCTCCAACACCAGTTCATCCTCATGCACGTCATACCCCCAGGCCTGATAGCGCCAGCGCGGCCAAAACACAATGTAAAGTGTCATGAGCAGCAGCAATCCGCCCAGCACACCCAGAATAACGGCTCCATTGGCTCCAGAAAACCACTGCGTAATGCCGAAGAACAGGGCTGTTAGGAACACTACGGTGTGTAGGAGGCAGAGCTTAATGCGCCACACCGACTGCAAGTCAGCTTCCAACGCGGTAAGGCGACTTACAGGAAGTAAGGCCCGCCGCGATACGTCTGGGGCAGACGATACATCGGACGACGGAACAGATGTAGAGGAAGTCATGGGGTAGCGAGGAAGGCGAAACTGAAAGCTTTACTCATAGCAGTTCGGTGTAGACAGGTTTCAGAAGAACGGTTGGGACTGTCCTCTCGAAACCGAGCGTCCACAATCGGGCGTCCACAATCTGGCGTCGAGGGAGCGCCCGACGCACGGTTCGGCACTTGTTCGAAGATCCACTGGCAGCAGCAACACCATCGGTGCAAATTACGGCGGAATGCGCCAGAAGAGCACCAAAAAACATCCTACTTTCCCCAAAAACGTGTTGCATCTTAACGTGAATATATTGTATGGTGAAGCACCATAACGTTGACAAATATCCTGTGTCGGACGCATTGTACTGATCCCCCGTCTCGCAGTGCAGCGCTGTCTATTCTCTATGATTGAATGACAGATCAGAGCGGAGTTGAGAGAAGTGCGTAGGTGCACTACACCCGGTATCTGAGCGCTTTACCTGTCTCGTAAGACCCCTGTTCTCTCGCCCTCGCCCGTTCCACTGGGGGTACGGAATCATTCCTACATGGGTCATATCGCCGATGCGAAAGAGCAGTATGCTTACGTATTCGCTCTATCAATATATGCGGGATAGATAATGTATTGCGGGGCGTATTCTAACTATTAAGGAAAGCAGACCAGGGGGTGACTCGGTATATCATTAAACCATGAGAACATCCGTTTCAACATACGAACTCAAAGGCGAGGTCGCACATGAAGCCACGTGTTGGCACAAATCCCAAACAATTTGGCACGTTGAGAACAGGATTTGGCACATACAGAAAAGAATTTGGTCCTATACACTGTTTTATTGCTAATGTGTCGATTTATTGCTAATGTGTCGATGCGCGAATCGCGCATGTGGCATAGATCCCTTGACTACTGTACAGCTCCGAAACGACCTATGCAGCGTACGCCCGATACCTCCCCCTCGCTATCTCGTGTTCCTGTAACTGCACGTCATACGATTGAAAGCACGTTCTCGAAATCGACCCAGGCATATCGTTCACTAAGAATAAAGAAGCAGACGCTATCTGAGTCCAATTTCTCGGACATCTCCATGCACGTTCTTTCCGTGTCGGCGCTGGGCGTAGGTATCCCGGCCCTTCTGGGGTACGATGTAGCCTGGTCTACGGTGGCGTACACGGTGCTCGTTATTGCCGCCCTGGCCGCTGCCGCATGGTCGACACACAAACTGATGAAGCGCAATGAGCGTCTGGAGCAACTGGTCGAGCAGCGGACGTCGCATATCCAGATGCAGGCCCGCCAGCTTGCGCGCTATAATGCCGAGCTTATTCGGAGCAATAAGATGCTGCAGCAAACCATGGATGAAAAGTCGAAGGTCCTTGGGGTAGCAGCGCACGACCTTAAGAACTCGGTCTTTGGCATTTGCGCGCTCTCGGAAGTTATGCTGGAAGAAGACGCAGGCAACGGCCAGTCCGTACGGCGCCTATCGCTGATTCATAACTCAGCCGAAGAGGCGATGACGCTTATCAACAATCTGCTCTCTTCTGCAGCCAGCAGCGTGCATGGCGATCTCGAAAAGCAAGCGGTTAACGTGGGCACTATGGCCGAGCTCGTGAGACATAGCTTTGCCGATCAGGCCAAGCGCAAGCAACAGCAGATTACCTGCGATGGGCCCGCCACCGATGCCTTTGTCGAAGGCGATGAAGACCGACTGCGCGAGGCTCTCAATAACCTGGTAAGTAATGCCGTAAAGTATGCACCGCTCAACAGCACGATCCGGCTCGCTGTGCAGGCAACAGACGACAATATCTATGTATCAGTTGCTGATGAGGGGCCGGGCCTAAGTCCGCACGAACAAGAGGCGCTCTTTACACCGTTCAAGCGTCTCTCGCCTGAGCCCACCGGCAACGAAGGGTCCTCAGGGCTTGGGCTTTACATCGTGCAACAGATCGTTGATCGCCATGAGGGAACGATCCGTGTCGACTCGACGAAGGGGGAGGGCAGCACCTTCACGGTTATGCTGCCGCGCATCGAGCCGCCTGAGAGCGCGGTGAATTTGGAGCCGTCTGCACACGATCAGAAACCCGTAATGGGCTACTGAGCAACGGCGCCCGGTCCTTCCTGTTGCTGCAGAGCATCTGCCAGGGAGCGTACAGCATCCGGCCACCAGGTGGCGCGGTGCAGGGTGCCCAGCGGCTCAACGCCTACGCCATCGGGTAGATGGCGCTGCACACGTTTGGTGATGGCGGGGCGGCATCGTACGGATTCTGGCGGCGTATCGGCCTTGTGGAGCACATCCGTCATTTCGCTGAGTGCGTTGTAGGATGTCCACCGCACGTGCAGTCCGCGCTGCGGATCGGGCGCACCTTTACTGAAAAGAAATGTGAGGTTTTCGGCGTAGGCATGCGGCGCGTCTTGGGCGTCGAGGAGGGCCTGCTGCATTTGCAGCGTGCCGGGGATGCGTTCATGAGCGGGCACCGCGGCCCGCATGTGGGCAAGTGCTTCGAGGTAGGCATCGGGCCGCAGGTCCTCGGGGGCCCAGATTAGGTCCACGTGCTGCGGCGATTCGCCGTCGTACACCAGAAGATCCTCGGCCAGTGCCTCGCGCTCATCGGCGGATTCGTTGCCGTCGAGAACGACCCAGGCGGGGTGTTCTGGACAGGGGTAGTCGGCTGTCGTCAGTGCGTCGGCGCTGGGGGAACCCATGGCGGCAGTTGGGACGGATTGGGGCACGGGCGCGCTCCACTGCACGGGGGCGTGCTCCGCCTCCACCGACAGCGCCTGCTGCGCGGCGGTCAGTATGGCATGGAGCACAGGGCGCTCCGACGGTGCATCCGCAAGATACACGTGTGTGCCTCGCAGGGTTAGGTAGGCGATGAGGGGCAGTCCGTAGAGTGGTACGTGGGCCGCCAGTTCGACCTGCATGGCGTCTGGCCCTGCGGGCTGCTGTGCAACAGTGTGGAGCGATGCCTGCACCGCGGCGTCCATCTGCTGGTTGACGGCAAACGTGATGTGGGCTTCGGTGAACGGGTAGTCGTCGGCCTCATCCGCCGCCTCAATGGCGTGCTGGCGCGGTTCGTGGTCGGGATCGGTCCAACGATGAGTGGTGGCGTGCAGGGCATTGGCCCAGGCCGAGCGCGCAAAGGAAGGCATGCTAAAAGAATGTTATAACGTTATAGGAGAGAAGCGATGCACCTTCAGCGGGCGGGTTTGAGCATGCATCCGAAGGGACGCGTATCCGCTTCGGGCACCGGCTCGCCGTTGAGCGTAGCCTGAATGGCCTCGCGCAGGTAGGCGGTAGCTACGTCGTTGGGACTGCCCGGGCTGTCGTCGATGGCTCCGCGGTAGACGAGCGTGCCTGCGGCATCAAACAGAAACGCGTGCGGTGTGCGCTCGGCTCCGAGCTGGCGGGCAAAGGCGGCGTTTTCGTCGCGCACGTAGCGCAGATCGCCATAGGACTGGGCCTGCTCGGCACTGGCGCTGCGTCCTTCATCAGCGAAAGCATCGGCGTCGTTGGCATTCACGAGCACAAACTGTACGCCGCGGTCGGCAAAGGTAGTGTGCAGCGTGAGCACGCGCTCCTCGTAGCGGTCGATCCACAGGCACTGGTTGCTCCAGAAGAGCACCGCAGTTGCCTGTTCGCCGCGCAGGGCGGTGGTGGAGACAGATGCCTGGGCTTGTACGTCGTAGAGGGTAGCATTAGGCAGGTTGCCGCCCAGCGGCAGCGCGTCGGTTTGCGCGTGAGCTGGAGGGCTTCCAAACAGGAGCATACCGAGCATGAGCATACCGGGCAGCAACCATTGAGCAGAAAGGGTACTCATGACGGTCACCAGTCGATGAAGGATGCAGTGAGCATGGATTACGACGACGGCGCACGCTCCATCATGCGATGCACGTAGCGGTCGTTCAGCGCCCACAGCACGATGCCAGCCAGGCCCCATTGCAGCAGGCACGTCATCAGGCTGAACGGGTCGAGCGGGTTGAACCAGGTGTCCGGTGCAAACACAAACACCGATTGGTAGATCCACCAGCCTAATACGATAACGGCTTGCAGCGGAATAAAGTATGTAATGAGCGTGTCCCACGTGGTGCCGGGGTTAATCTCACCGCCGTGGCCCATTGTTTCCGTACGAAAGGCCTGCGCGCCGTACGTGATTACGGCCAGCGCCACGAGCGCGCCCGAGATGAGCAGGCCTACCCCCCACACGAAGTCCTGGTTGGCGAAAATGTTGAGGTTCACCGCCGAGGGGATGCCCAGCAAAAATCCGAGTCCGGCCACCCATCCAACGGCCGTAGTGCGCGGCACCCCAGCATCCACAAACGACCGCGTGGCCAGTTCGATCATAGAAATGAGCGAGCTTAGCGCGGCAAACGCCAGTCCCAAGAAGAACAGCATCGCGAGCGGACGCCCAAACGCCATCTGCTCAAAGAGCTGCGGCATCCAGATGAAGGTGAGTCCGGTACCGGCGGGGCCGCTGGTCTGCATCACATCGAGCACTTGGCCCTGCGACATATCGGTGCCCAGCACGGCGAACACCGTGCCGAAGATAATCATCGCGGCCATGAGCGATACGATGTTGTTGCCAATGCCGGTGATGAGCGCGTTCGACACCACGCCGTGCCGCGCCTGCATGTAGGCGCCATAGGTGAGGATGAGCCCCCAGCCTGCGCCGGTATCCCACGCGTTCTGCGTGAGAGCCTCCAGCCAGAGCCGTGGATCTGCCAGCAGCGCCCACTCGGGGGTAAACAGGAACGCAATGCCCTCCCACGCGCCGGGCAACGTGAACGTGCGGATGAGCGCGACGACCAGAATCCCCAAGAGCGCTGGGACGAGCACGCGGTTGACGCGCTCAATGGAGGAGATGCCCTTCCACACCGCCAGCGTGCCCGCACCCATGGCCAGCGCATGCACGACGAGGGGGGTACCACCCGACTGAAACGCATCCCATCCGGCCTGGGCGGCTTCATTCGAAAGCGGGAGCGGTGACGACAACGCCTCCCAGAAGTAGAACACGCACCACCCGGCCACCACGGCGTAGTAGAACATGATGGCGGTTGTTACCACGCCAATGAATCCGCCCATCCAGCCACGTTTTTCGCCCGCCATCTGCACATACGAGCCCACCACGCCCATGCGGCCCTTGCGGCCAATGGCGTACTCGGCAATGATAAGCGGGATGCTCCATAGAAACAGGAACATAATCCACGCAACCAAGAACGCCCCGGCTCCCGACTCGCCACTGGTCGACGCCGCAATACGTGGAAACCGCCAGATGTTACCGGTGCCCACCGCAATGCCCAGCACGCTCAGAATGAGCGTCCACCGCGTAGAAAATCGTGCGTTTGAGGAAGAAGCCATAGCTGTTGAGCCACGTTGAGTTCAAAATAGCAGGCAAAATACAGGGGGATTGTACAGGGCGCGTGCCCCAACGTATAAAAGAACCCACCACATACGCACATGGCCTGTGCAACGCGTTCGGTCTGCTGGATGCCTTTAGTTCGCCCAGTGTCTACAGATCAGATGCCGTGTACAACGATGCCGCCGCTCCGTCTACGACTCAGAGATCAGCGGTACAAAGCGAAACGTGCCAAGCGTTTCGCGCTCGTAAGTATCCTCGTCGGTGCGTACAATGCGATGCATCACGTGCTCACCTTCAGGCCCCACAGGAATGATAAGCCGCCCGCCATCGGGGCGGAGCTGGTCGAGCAGCGGCTGGGGCACTTCCTGAGCGCCCGCGGTCACAAGAATGCCGTGATAGGGCGCCAGGCCGGGCCAGCCCAGGGTGCCATCGGTGTGGCGCGTGCGCACCCGGTAGCCGAGCTGCTTCAGCGTGCGTTTGGCACGCTGCAGCAGCGCCTTGTGCCGCTCCACCGAAAACACCTGCGCCTCCATCTCGCAAAGTACCGCCGCCTGATACCCGCTTCCGGTGCCCACCTCCAGGATGCGTTCGCCGGGTTGCGGATCGAGCAGACTGGTCTGGTAGGCCACCGTAAATGGCTGCGAGATGGTCTGGCTGCGTCCAATCGGCAGCGCCTCGTCTTCATACGCGCGCTCCTGAAACGCCGGTTCGACAAATACGTGGCGGGGCACCGCCTCAATGGCGCGTAGCACCCGCTCGTTAGAGATACCGCGTTCTCGCAAGTGGTCGACCAGCGCCCGGCGGCGCGTGCGGTACAAACGATCGGTGTAAGAAGTAGGCATGGCAGAAGCCCAACGGGAAAAAGATGGATGACATGCGTTCGTAGCGCACGGTTTTGACGCATTAACGGATCCGCTATGCAGCGCGTTGCTTAGCACGGCGGCGGTCTGAGGACGAGCCCAGCGCATTGCGCAGGTACGTAGAAAGCTCGTTGGGGGTGATGTTGGAGATGAGCGCGCCATCGCGCGAGATGGAGATGTTGCCCGTCTCTTCCGACACAATCACCACAAATGCGTCGGTCTGTTCGGTGAGGCCAACGCCTGCTCGGTGCCGCAAGCCGAGCTGCGGACTCAGCTTCATGCTGGTCGACACGGGTAAGATGCAGCGCGCCGCCTCCAGCCGCCGGTCGGCAATGATGACGGCCCCGTCGTGCAGCGGCGTCTCCTTGTTAAAGATCGTCAACAGCAAGTCACGTGTCACCTCCGACTGAATGACCTCGCCCGTTTCGATGTAGCTGCGCAGTCCGGTCGTGCGCTGAAACGCGAGAAGCGCCCCCTGCTTCGTATCGCTCATATGGTCGACAGCAGACACGGTAGCCTTAATCACTTCTTCCTGGCTGTCGGTCGACACGAACTGGCGGATGAGTGGGTTGCGGCCCAGCAGCAGAAGGAGCCGCCGAATCTCAGGCTGAAAGATGATGATAATCGCCAGCACGAAGACCTGATTGAAGTAGCTGAACACCATGTTCAGCACCTTCATGTCGAGCACCCACACCACCAGTTGAATAGCGAAGAGCGCCCCCAGGCCGAGCGAGATTTGCACCGCGATGGTGCCCTTCATCAGCCGGTAGAGCTGATACATCAGAAACGACACCAGCGCGATCTCGAAGAAATCGCCTACCCCAATATCCAGGATCTCAAGAAGCGTCACCAGTGGCGGGGCAGTCGTTAGTCCAGAGACAGGCGGTCGGGGTCGCGCACGGCGTCGGCTACGCGGAGTGCGTCAGCAGTAGCGGCTACGTCGTGCGTGCGCACCAGGCGGGCGCCCTGCTGTACCGCCAGCACCGTGGCGGCAATAGAGCCGTACAGCCGCTGACCCACCGGCGCCGGCGCATCAGGCGTTCCGAGAGCGGCCCCGATACTGCTTTTGCGAGACACGCCTACAAGGATTGGGCGTTCCAGCGCCGTAAGCATGTCTAACGCATTAATCAAGCGCAGGTTATCGGCATGCGACTTTGCAAACCCGAATCCAGGGTCTACCACAATGTCGTCTACGCCTGCGGATGCAGCACGCGCGACCGCCTGTTCGAGTTCATCGCATACCGCCTGCATCAGGTCGTTGTATGTTTGGCCATGCGGCATTGCGCCGGGGCGCCCCAGCGAGTGCATCACAATGAGCGGTGCCCCGTGCTCGGCCGCGACCTCCGCCGTTTCGGGGTGGATGCGCAGGCCGGTGATGTCGTTAATGATGTGCGCGCCTGCTTCCAGGGCCGCCTCTGCGACCTCGGGCTTGTACGTATCCACCGAAAGAAGCAGATCGGGGTCTTCCTCATGCAGACGCTCTACCACCGGCACTACGCGGTCGATCTCCTCCTGACGAGCTACTTTTGCCGCCCCACTGCCATACTCCCGTCCCGACGGTCGCGTCGACTCGCCGCCAATGTCGATCACGTCGGCACCGGCATCACGCATCGCAAGGGCGCGTGCGACTGCATCCTCTACGGCCATGTATTTGCCGCCATCCGAAAACGAGTCGGGGGTTACGTTCAGCACGCCCAAGATGCGCGCGGTGGTGCGGCAATCGAGCGGGTGCGCCTTGCACTGAAGCACGTGGCGGGTAGAAGCCGTAGCAGTCATGCGGTTGGGACAGCGCTTGAAATATTGACCGGTGAGCGAACCTTTCAAACATGAAAGAATACTAACGATCGCGCTAAAAAGGCAGATCTAATGCCGAGTTTGGCGGAAAATTGGTAGGCTGCGCTGGCATTGGACGTCCACACACCAAGAACCTGCTGACTGCGGCTTCGGCGCACTCGCCGTTTCTCTCATTGACTGTGCCTCTTATGTTCGCTCTTCTTCGTGCGCTGCTGCATCGCGTAGGCCCCCTTAAGCGCGTACGAACGTTTCTGGATGATCCCGTCGACACGCAGCGTCACCTGCTGCGCTCTATGCTTAACCATGCGGCGGCCACCGAGTGGGGGCAGCGCTATGGCTTTGCCGACATTGCCCGACAGCGCGACGTGGTAGCCGCCTATCAGGACCGCGTGCCGCTGCACAGCTACGATGACATTGCCGACGATGCGATGCGCGTTCGCAATGGCGCCGAAGACGTGTTGTGGCCGGGCCGCGCCACGCACTTCGCCGTCTCCAGCGGCACCGTCTCAGACGGCAAAGTCCTGCCCATCTCGCAAGCCACCATCGACGCCAACCGGGGCTTTAGCGTGGGCGTGGGGCTGCACTACCTGCTCGACACCCACAAGTGGCAGTATCTGCTGGGGCGCCACCTGACGCTGCCGGGCAGCGTCAGCGAAGATCCTGACCATCCTGGCACCTATGCGGGCGAGGTGAGCGGCATTCTGGCCAAACACGCTCCCGGCTTTTTCAAGGCGCTGTATCAGGCCGTGCCTAATGAGATTGCGTTCCTGCCAAGCTGGGAAGAGAAGCTGCGTACCATTGCCGAACGCACCGTTGACCAGGATATCCGGCTGATTGTGATGGTGCCCTCGTGGGCCAAGAAGCTCTTCGAGCACGTCATTGCAGCGCACAACCGGCGCTACGATGCCCATGCTACCACTGTACATGAGGTGTGGCCGAACCTGCAACTGTACATCTCGGGCGGTGTGGCGCTCAGTTCGTACCGCGACCAGCTGGAAGATATCGTGGGCGGCCCTATCGATTTCATTGAGACCTATGGCGCGTCGGAAGGCTTCTTTGCCTTCCAGAATGCCCGCGATGACGATGCGCTTTTGCTTCACCTCAACAACGGCGTATTCTACGAGTTCGTGCCGATGAATGAATACGGATCTGCGCATCCTACCCGCCACACCATTGCTACGGTAGAGACCGATGTGCGCTACGCCCTGTACGTGACGTCGTACAGCGGGCTGTGGTCGTACGATGTGGGCGATGTGGTGCAGTTTACCCAGCGGCATCCGTTCAAGATTGAGGTGGCTGGGCGAACCAGCGAAATGATCGACACGTTTGGCGAGGCTATTTTTGCCGATGAGGTGCGCGATGCCCTCTACAAAGCCTGTGACGCGACCGGAGCTTCGTTTCATCATTACCACGTGGCACCGGCGCCCGCCCACGACGACGCACCACCGCAGCATGAGTGGATTATCGAATTTGAGGATATGCCGGGCGACCTTGATGCCTTTCGTGATGCGGTGGATACCTACCTCGACCGGGTGAACCGGCACTACCACATCCGCCGCGAATCGGACGTGATGCGAGCCCCGCAGATTACAGCTGTACCCGAAGGCACGTTCTACGCATGGCTGCAAATAACAAAAGACCGAATCAGCGGGCAGACCAAAGTGCCCCGCATGAGCACCGAGCGCACGGTGGCTGAGGGCATTCTGAGTGCTCAGCCCTCACGCTCCGCGGCGGTTTCATCGCCCGATCCGTTACGGTAAGCTACGTTGGCTAACGCCTAACGAGAGCCGAAAGAGCCTCTGAACACCGGCAGGCACACGTATGTTTGGAACAAGCCGTTACATGGTACGTGCTGAAATGGCACCGCGCGCTCCATCCATTCCCGTAGGAAACAGCAACACCGCAGTGGCTCCCTACTTGTTTTCTCGGACGGACAGCGCCCAGCTCGTTTCGCTTTTTTCTTTGTGCCTGCCTCGGCGGTACGCTACTGCTAATGTGCACCCCCCTGGCGCACCCCACACTGATGTGTGCGGTGGGGGCTATCGTGCTCTTACAGAGATTTGCCACCTTCTTCCCTCGACTGCTCCCAAGGCCTCCGACAGGCATTCTTGGTATGTAGCCTTTCGTTCGAGCCGGCTCGGCCTGCTGCATCCCGGCCGTTGTGCCGGGTAGGCTTCTGCACCCTCCTCGTACCCTTTGCATCTACAAACCCCCAGGCGTTATATGTACGTTCCGCGCGAGCAACGCATGTTGGACCAGTATCTCCAAGAGATTGGCAAAATCGATCTGCTCGAAGCCGAAGAGGAAGTCGAACTGGCCCGACGCATCAAACAGGGCGATGAAGAGGCCCTGCACGAGCTCACACGCGCCAATCTGCGCTTTGTCGTTTCGGTGGCGAAGAAGTACCAGGGCCAGGGGCTCTCGCTCTCTGACCTGATTAACGAGGGCAATTACGGCCTCATCAAAGCCGCTAAGCGGTTCGATGAAACCCGTGGCTTCAAATTCATCTCCTATGCCGTCTGGTGGATTCGTCAGGCGATCTTGCAAGCGCTCGCTGAGCAGAGCCGCGTAGTGCGCCTGCCGCTGAACCGCATTGGGGTCATCTCGAAGATCCGCAAGGCCAGCGCCCGCCTGCAACAGGAGTATGAGCGCAAGCCCAACATCGAAGAGCTGGCCGACGAGCTCGAAATCGAACCCAAGAAGGTGCGCGAGGCTCTGCAGCACACCAGTCGCCACCTCTCGGTCGATGCTCCCTTCAACGAAGAGGACGACAACAGTCTTCTTGATGTGCTGCCCGACGACGAGTCGGATTCGCCCGACGACGAGATGCTCGGTGAATCCGTCAAGATTGACATCGAGCGGGCGCTGAATCTGCTCGAAGACCGCGAGGCCGAGATCACGCGTCTTTACTTTGGCATTGGGCGCGAGCACCCGCTCACCCTTGAGGAGATCGGCAAACGCTTCGGCCTCACCCGCGAGCGCGTTCGTCAGATCAAAGAGAAAGCGCTGCGCAAGCTCCGCAAGCGTCACCGTCGCGAAGACCTGCAAACCCACGTCCGATAGCGCCTTTGACACACGGCTACTACGCGTAACTCTTAACGTCCCTGCTGCACAGGCTGTGCTCGCTTCAGCGCAGCCGCCTGTGCGCGTACCGTTTGCTCGCGCACGCCCTGCAGCCTTCCGCTGTGGGGCGTGCCGCATTGTCCCCGCTTCCCTACTGCTTACTTGCTTCGGATTCCATGCCTGTAACCCCTGACGATGTCGACCACGTGGCTGAACTGGCTCGCCTTTCGTTCAACGACGAGGAAAAAGAACGGCTCGCCCGCGACATGAGCCGTATCCTCGACTATATCGATACGCTCAACGAACTGGATACCGCAGGCGTACCGCCCATGTCGCACGGCGTGACCCGTGAAAATGTGACGCGTAGCGACGAGCCCAACGCACGCATCTCCAAAGAACAGGCCCTGCAGAACGCCCCCGACACCGACGGCGAGTACTTGCGCGTTCCCCGTGTCATTGACACTGATGCATAGCTCCATCCGTTGCCGCTCTACGTCTTTTTGAGTTGCTGCCCCCGCCTGCATGGCCGATTCGCCTGCCGCCTCCCCGCTCACCGACCGCTTCATGCGCATGGCGCAGCGCCACGGACTGCCGCTGGTCGGGTTTTTCGTGCTTTCGCTGCTCTACTTTGCGCCTATTCACTTCGACGGCATGGGCCTGCACGGCTCCGACATTGTGCAGTGGCGCGGCATGGCCGAGGCGATGATGGAGTATGAGGCGGAAACCGGTGAGCCCGCACTCTGGGCGCCTAACGTATTCTCAGGCATGCCGGGCTATCACATTCGCTATGCGCCCGCCGCCCCGCAGCTCGACACCATCGTCGACGCGCTGCGCCCTTACCTGTGGCCCACCACGCACTTCTTTCTGCTGATGGCGGGCCTCTACGCGTTGGTCCTCTACCTGGTGCGCGACCGCTGGGCCGCGCTTCTGGCTGCACTTGGGTTTGGGTTCACCACCTACCTCTTCATCATCCTGGGGGCCGGGCACCAGACCAAGTTCGTGGCGTTGGCCTATGCGCCCTATCTGCTCCTGGCATTTGCCTACGGGATGCGAAGGCCCGGCCTGCTCAGCAGCCTGCTCTTTGGCGCGGCCCTGAGCCTGCACCTGCGGGCCGACCACCCGCAGATCACGTACTACGTGCTCATGGTGGCCCTCGTGTGGTGGAGCGTGGAAACCGTGCGCGCAGGACGCCAATCCGACTGGCTCCCGCATCTCAAAACCACAGCATGGCTCGCGCTGGGCACTGTCGTAGGGCTCGTGATGGTCATCCATCCCTACTGGTCCACCTTCGAGTACAAAGACTTCTCCATTCGCGGTGCCGCCGCCGGGGGCGAGGCCGGGAGCGGGAGCCTCGACTGGGACTACGCCATGCGCTGGAGTCAGGGACCCAGCGAGTTCCTTACGCTCTTTGTGGCCGATGCCTTTGGCGGGGGCGGGCAGACCTACTGGGGCCCGAAACCCTTCACCTCTGGACCGCACTACGTAGGCGGGATTATCGTGGCGCTGGCCGGACTGGCCCTGTGGAAGGTCCGCTCGCGCCTCGTGCTGAGCCTTGGGCTGGGCGCGCTCGTTACTGGACTCTTCGCGATGGGCCACCACGCCGCCTGGCTCAACCGGCCCATGTTCGAGTACTTCCCCTACTTCTCCGCCTTCCGCACGCCCGAAACGTGGATGAGCATCACGGTGCTTGCCATCGTCTTGCTCGCTGCGTTTGGCATGCGGGCCCTGCTCAAACGCCCCGCATCCACCCGCACAAAGCGGCGCTCCAAGCCAGACGCAGATGCGCTTTCCATGCGCGATAGCCTGCTGCCCTTTGGCGTGGTAGCCGGACTCGCCCTCCTCCTGTGGGTCGGCGGCGACGCGCTTCTCTCCTTCGAAAAGCCCAACGAGCGCGCCCGCATTGAGCAGGCGATCCAGCAGCAGCGGCCCGACCTTTCGCTGCAAAATCCGCAAGTGCAGCAGTTTATCCGTAATCAACTGGCAGGCCAGCGCGACGAGCGACAAGCCTTGTTTCAGGCGGATGCGCAGCGTACACTCATTTTTGTGATCCTGGCAATGGGTCTCATCTGGGCGTATCGCTCCGAGCGCATTACGGCCCCGTGGGTCGTAGGCATTGGGCTCGCTGCGCTCGTGCTCGTGGATCTGTGGGGCGTAGGCAAGCGCTACCTCAGCCGCGACGACCTCTCGCCAAATCAGCGCGCAGAAGCCCAGATTGCCACGCGCGACTTCGATCGTTTCCTCATCGACGCGCGCGAAGATGCAGGTGGTCCGGGGCACTTCCGCGTCTACCCGATGGCGCTCAACCCTATGAACAACGCCGAGCCGTCGTATCACCACGAGTCGATTGGTGGATACCACGGCGCCAAGCTGCGGCGCTACCAGGACTACATCGACTTTATTCTGGAGCCCAACCAGCGCTCCGGCCCCAACAAAGGCGCGCTCAACCTGATGGCCGGGCGCTACATCATCGGGCAGCGGGCGCTCCCCGGTACCGAGCCGGTTTACCGCGACGAACGCACCGGCCTGCAGGTCTTCGAGAACCCCGATGCGCTGCCCCGCGCCTTCTTCGTGGACCGTATCACTGTCGAATCCGACCAAGACGCGCTGTGGAACCGCCTGGCCGACGCCTCCACCAACCTGCGCGCACAGGCCTTCCGCGAAGAACCGCTCGACGTAGACCTCGATGCTATTTCCCCCGATGATCCACCCTCGGTCGAGCTTCAGACGTTCACCCCACCCGAAATTGAGTGGTCCGTCGAAACCAGTGGGCAACACCTTCTCGTGGTGAATGAAGTCTACTACCCAGCCGGCTGGAACGCCTACCTCAATGGCGAGCCGGTGCCTATTCACCGCGTCAACTACCTGCAGCGCGGCGTGGTCATTCCCGAAGGCGAGCACACGCTTACCATGCGCTTCGAGCCGACCTCCAACCGCGTGGGCGGCATCATTGCGCAGGTGGCTACGGCCAGCGTGTACCTCACGATCATCGCACTGGTCGCGCAGCCCTGGTGGCGGCGTCGCACTGATGCAGCGGATCCTGACGCCCCGCATCCCCCTGACGCGGACCCTGATGAGTCAGGCGCATGACCTGCCGCAGAAACCGCTGGAGATGCAAGCAATAGCAAAAGTGTTCAGCACCGGTTGCCCGGCTGTAGAAAAGTGAACGGGGAAACTTCCATCCCTCCATCCTTCCACTCGTCCATCCCCTCGCATGCCTGCCTCGCGCCGCGTCCTGCTCGTTGCGTACTACATGCCGCCTGCGGGCGGACCTGCTGTGCAGCGTATTCTGCAGTTTGTAGAGGGGCTGCCCCGTCACGACTGGCAGGTCGATGTGCTTACCGTGCAGGCCGGTGCGTATCCCACGACCGATCCGGACTTGCATGCGATCGTGCCGCCATCAGTCACCGTGCATCGCACGCCTGCACTCGATCCGTATGCGCTCTACGCCCGCCTGAAAGGAACGAGTACGAAAGACGCCCTGCCTGCTGGGTCGTTTGACCCGAATGCCGCTTCGTGGATTGAGCGCCTGGCTCGGTGGATTCGCGCCAACGTCTTTCTCCCCGATGCGCGCATCGGGTGGTGGCCTTTTGCCGTGTGGCGCGGGATGCGCCTGCTGCGCACACAGCGCTACGACGCGGTGCTCACCAGCGGCGCCCCCCACTCCGTGCACTGCATCGGGCACACACTGCACCGAATCAGCGGCACGCCGTGGGTGGCTGACCTGCACGACCCGTGGACGGATATCGGGTTCTACGACGAACTGCCCCACACCGACTTCGCCCGCCGCCTGGATGCCGCGCTGGAACGGAGCGTACTGCAGACCGCCACGCGCGTTACGACCGTGAGTCCATCGTGGCAGCAGCTCTTTGCCTCCAAAGGCGCAACCGTCGGCCCGGTCGTGGAAAACGGATTCGCTCCGGCGGACTTCGACGCGCTGGATGTCTCCGTTCGCCGCGACCGCTTTGTGATTTCGCATGTTGGCTCGCTGTATGCAAATCGCAATCCCATCGCTTTGTGGGATGCGCTGGCCGTGCTCCGCTCCGAAGGCGCCCTGCCCAACCTGGAGCTTCAACTCGTAGGCCGCGTGGCGCCCGTCGTGCGCACCGCCCTGCGCGAACGCGGTCTCGAATCGTGCACTACCGTCGTGCCTTTTTTGCCACATACAAAAGCACTGCGCTACATGGCCGAGAGCGCCCTGCTCCTGCTCTGCATTGAACCGTTTCGGGCGGATGCAGGCATGATTACCAGCAAACTGTACGAGTACCTGGCTACGGGGCGCCCCGTCGTAGGCATGGGCCCACCCGATGGCGACGCGGCGGCGCTCCTCCGCCAGCACAATGCCGGAACCATAATTGCCCACACCGATGCCGATACCCTGCGTTCGATCATAGCCGAGCACCATGCCGCATGGAAGCACGGCACACCGGTAACCGGCGCCTCTCAGGATGCACTCACCGCACACACCCGCCCCCGCCAGGCCCAGCGCATGGCCCACGTGCTCAGTGCCGTCGCCTCCTGATGTCCTGCACTGCCGGAGGTGTCAGCAATTCTACGCCTTCCACCCGTCCATCCCTCCATCCTTCTATCTTTCCAGCTCTCCTATGCCCATTGGAGCCCACGTATCCGTAGCCGGTGGCGTAGAGCACGCCGTAGGTCGTCAGCGTCAGATTGGCGGCAGTTGCGGACAGATCTTCACGCATGCCCCGCAGATCTGGGCGCACACGCCCATCAGCGATGCGCAAGCCGAGGCGTTTCGTACTGCCACAGACACCCACCTCGACGGCGCCTGGCTCATCCACACGTCATATCTCGTGAATCTGAGCACGCCGAAGCCCGACCTGCGCCGCAAGTCCATCCGGTCGATGCAAGAGGAACTCGACACCGCTGCCCGTCTGGGCATCCCCTACGTGAATGTGCACGCCGGGGCTCATACCGGGGCAGGCGCGGAAGCGGGACTCCAGAACGCGGTCTCTGCGCTCAGTGCCCTCGACGTACCGGAGGACGTGACCGTTCTCATCGAAACAGATGCGGGCAGCGGCACCAAGCTTGGCGCGCGCTTCGAAGAACTGGCCTACCTGCTACGTGAGTCGGACCACACGTTGGGCATCTGCCTCGACACCGCGCACGTTTTTGCTGCCGGATACGACCTGAGCACGCCTGCCGCGGTCGACACCATGGTGCAAACCTTCGACGACACGATCGGACTGTCGCATCTGCATGCCATCCACCTGAACGACTCGAAGCACGCCTGCGGTACGCACCGCGACGAGCACGCGCACATCGGCGAGGGTCACATTGGACTTGAGGGGATGCAGCGCCTCGTCACGCATCCCGCCCTACGCGATCTGCCGTACGTACTGGAAACGCCCAACACCGATGGTTTCGGCCACCCGGATAACATTAAGCGGGTGCACCAGATGCGGGCAGAGGCAGCATAGCGAGAAATGCCGTGTCCAACGTAAGGAGATAGTACCCGAGGTGGGACTCGAACCCACACGGTGCACAAGCACCAACGGATTTTAAGTCCGTTGCGTCTGCCGATTCCGCCACTCGGGCATTAAGGGCGATCCAGAAGGGCTCGCCAAAGACAATCCGCATCCCGATACCCGTGCATTTCGATGGGGTTTCGGACGACCCCCGGTCGTGCATGCTCTGCCCACGGGCGCTCGATCTTCGACCGAGTTTGCATTGATCTTGCCTTGCTCACTGCGTATTGTTGAAGCAGTTTGCCCTGCACGCTGTCATCTATGACTGTGTGCAGGACCGGCGTCCCGACTTTTTCGCCTCTCAACGATTAACACATGCGCTTCGTAGCCTTCTGTGTTTGCAGTGTCGTCCTTTTTGTTGTAGGAGATGCATGGCCCCTCGCCGCTCAGCACACTGGGCAGACCCAGCGGGCAGTTGCGCCGTCGGTGGAGGCCTTGGGCCGCGGCGATGTGGGAGCCGCTCTTCCTGGACGGGCGCACCCTTTTGCCTACAATCCCGCCCACCCTGCGGCGCTTCCCACGCAGATCACCGCCTTTCGCATTCAGGGTGCGGGCAGCGGACACGTCTCCGACCATCTCCGCCACATGTCGCGCGGCGAGCCCGGCACCCTCCTGAATGGAGAGCCCAGCGAGTTTGACGATGACTTCCAGACCTTTGCCGATAGTACACGCCGCATTGGGGCGCGCCCGTCGATTCTGGAGGCGACCATCGCCCTGCCGTCGTTCGTCTACCGCCGCGGTCCGTATGCGGTGAGCGGCGGGGCTACCGTGCACAGCCTCCTCAACCAGCGCTTCCGCTCAGACCGCCCTGATGCCATTCCCGTGGCCGACCACCGCGCGCGTACCGATGTCACGCTGTCGGGTACGGTCGGATACGACGCGTCGGCGCACGTTCCGGGGCTGCGCCTGGGGGGTACACTCAACGCCGTACAGCGCTATGTGTCGGTTCTGGAGCGCCGCATCGACGAAGTGCGTCCCACCGACAAGATGCCCGTCGTTGAGTCCACTCCGCTCCTGGACAAACTCACGTTTTTCGACAACCGGCGCGCTCAAAATCCGGTGTGGGTAGGTCGCAACGTTAGTGTTGATGTGGGGGCCATGTACACGGTCTCGAAGTTCGACCTGCCCGGTACGCTGCATGTTGGCGCGGCGGCATTTGACCTGTGGGCATCTGAGTTCACCTTCGCACTGCAAGACACGGCCCCGCGTATCCCGCTGCTTGGCCCGCTTCTGCCCGACCAATCGGCCCCGGTAGCCAACGGACGCGTATCTCCCTCCGATCCGCTTTCTGATGCGCAGGCTGAACGCTTTCAGGTGTCCCCGTCGATGCGAATGGGCGTGGCCTACACGTTGGATGCGTGGGGCCCGTTTCGCAATCTGGCGGTAGCCATCGATTACCAGGATTATCGCCGTCCACCCGTCGAGCAGTCGGCACTGGCGCACCTGCACATTGGCGCTGAGGCGCAGTACGACATCCTGATTGCGCGCCTTGGCATCAACCAGGGCTACCCAACGGCGGGGGTGGGACTGCGCATGGGCCACATCCACGTCGATTATGCGTTTTACGGACGCGAGGAGGGGACCTCGTTGCGCGAGACGTACAATTACATCAACACGCTGCAGGTGGCCCTTCGGTTTTGAAGGGGCGGGTCATGCCCGTGTAGGTAGGGACACGGCGCGCCGTGTCCCTACACCCATCAATGGTTCTTCCACCGTCTCAACGCAAAAAGCGCCCTCCTCCCGAAAAGGACGAGGGCGCTTCGGTGTTTAGGTGGTATCGCCAGCACGGCGATGCTGAGGTGCGATTACTGTGCACGCACCAGAATGTCATCAACCTGCCAGAGCTCCGTGCTACCAGGTCCCGTTCCGCTACTGATGTACTGGAACGCGATGTAGACCTCTTCCGCCTGGAACTCCTCGTCGCTGATGTCAATGGCGCCGGTGGAGACAAATTCGTATCCGCCTTCCGAATACACGGCACCCTCACGGTTCGTGATGTCCGTCCAGGTGAAGTCTTCCGGGTTGCCCGAGCCGTCGTAGTCGGTCGACACCTTCACGAGCAGCCCTTGCTCCAGGCCGCCGTCATCGAAGTTCTTCGCGTTGGAGAAGGACAGCGTCTCGCCACTACGCTCGGCGAAGTTGAACGCTGGCGAGATGATCCAGCTGTTCGACGGTGTATCTGCACCAAAGCCATTCGCTTCCATGTACGGCGACTGGTCGTTGTCAAAGGTCGCCAGGAACCAGGAGCTTCCGCTATCAGGTGCATCAACCACGGTAAACGGTGCGGGCTCTTCATCGCTAAAGTCTTCTTCGAGCAGTGTAATGGCTCCAAGTACCATTTCAAAGCGATTGCGCGACCCAATCGTAGCCCCCTGCACATTCTGCAGCGTGAAGACCGCTGTGAGCTGATCGGTAACGCCCGAAGTGCCCGAAAGCGGGACGTCTATCGTAGTGGTGGCGGCATCGCCTTCAGCATTCGGCGGAAACGTGACGCTTCCTGCGACATAGGCGTTGCCATCGCCGACGACCGCGTCGCTCGGGAAGCCGAACTCGGTAGCTTCGGTTTGGCTGATGGCGTTTGCGTAGAGCAGCTCAGCTGTAACTTCGCGGTCGGGCGCGTTGCTGATCGTCACCTCAACCGGTACGCTGGCTGCCGAACGCGAGCTGGACACCGACGAGGTTGCAAATTGAACCGTGGGCTCGTCGCCTTCGGTCTGTAGGTTAGGGTCAACGCCACTGTCGCAGCCCGTGCTCATTACGAGCAGGAGCGCAGCTACAGCAAGCGCAGAAAGTCGTGTAAACGTGGAATACATAGGTATAAATCCAGACTGTGGAGAAATAGGGGTGGTGCTGCGATGCGCACAGCCGACCCGCACGCCCTGTTGGGCACGCGAGCCGGTCTACGCGTCGCTCATCTTAAAAG